>JACQUI010000034.1 GCA_016210395.1 Chloroflexota bacterium
GCCAGGGGGTTGGTCTGGTCCATGAACTGGGAGAGCTGGGAGCCGCCGAAGAACTCGCGCACGGCAGCGGCTACGGGCCGCTGGTTCACCAGGGCCGCCGGCGTCACGTTCTCGATTTCGCTGATGGACATCTTCTCTTTGACGGTGCGCTCCATGCGCAGGAGACCGACGCGAAGCTGGTTCTGGATAAGCTCGCCCACGGCGCGGACGCGGCGGTTGCCCAGGTGGTCAATGTCGTCGGCGGTGTGCGCCCCGTTGTTGATGCGGACCATGGTGCGCACCACGCCGATGATGTCGTTCTTGGTCAGCGTGCGCTCGTCGGTGATGTTGCCCAGCTCCATGCGACGGTTCAGCTTGTAGCGCCCGACGCGCCCAAGGTCGTACCTGCGGGGGTTGAAGAACAGGTTGGTCAGCAAGGCCTTGGCGTTATCCAGGCTGGGAGGCTCCCCAGGCCGCAGGTGCTTGTAGAATTCGATGAGCGCCTCATCCTTGTTGTGGACGCTGGAGTCCTTCACCATGGTGGCGTGGATGTACTGGTGGTCGGGGTTGGTGTCCACCGCCTCGAACTCTTTGAGGAGGGCCTCGTCGGATTCCAGGCCGATGGCGCGCAGCAGCGTTGTGACCGGAATCTTGCGCTTGCGGTCCACCTTCACGGAGACCATGTCCCGGGCGCTGGTCTCGAACTCCAGCCAGGCGCCGCGGTAAGGGACGAACTTGGCGAAGCACAGCGGGCGGCCCGTGGCGGGGTCGTCTTCGATGGTGAAGTAGACGCCAGGCGAGCGGACGAGCTGGCTGACCACGACGCGCTCAGCGCCGTTGATGATGAAAGTGCCGTTCCGGGTCATGAGCGGGATGTTGCCCAAGAAAACGGGCGACTCCTTGATCTCGCCCGTGTCCTTCACTACCAGGCGAGTCGTCACGTAGAGCGGCGCTTCATAGGTGGTCTCGCGCTCCCTGCACTCCGTCTCAGTGTACTTGGGCTCATGGAACGCGTGGTCAAGGAAATGCAGCTCAAAGCGCCCGCCCGTGAAGTCCTCGATGGGGGAGATTTCGGCAAAGAGCTCATGCAGGCCCTCGGTCTTGAACCACTCGAAGGAGTCCACCTGGACCTGGATCAAGCTAGGGATTTCGATAGCGTGGGGCACGGTCCCATAGGACTTGGTCAGAGCTGGAGTAGATTTCGGCGACGGGAATAGGGCAACCATTCGGCTCACACTCCTCGGATAGGCAAACGGGGTTCGACAGGCCTTGCGCTAGTTGGCGGAAGGCAACAGGAAACGAGAGGACCAGGGTTGGGTGGTTGGGAACAAATGCAATGGTCTTGAGGACATAGTACGACCAAGGTAGTAGTCTACTAGAGACAGACCAGCCTGTCAAGGGCTATTTGAGCCGCTGTCTTTGCTCAGGGATATTGTCAGTAGGTCCCGTCACGAGCTTCACGTCAAGAAGCGCGCCACCGCCTGCCTGAAGAGCTCAGGCTGGTCCGAGTGCACGGAGTGGCCCGCGCCGGGGATGTGCGCGACCTCGCAATGGGGAGCGGCCCCCGCGATGCGCTCAGCCGCCTCTGCGCTCATGAGCACACTCTCCTGGCCGTGGACAAGGAGCACAGGGCACTCCAGGGACTTCAGCCTGTCCCCCATGCCATCCATCTCCTCCGCAGCCTTCTGGTAGCCGCCCAGGACCCAGAACAGGTCAGGGTCCTCCCGCAGGACCCACTTGCCTGCCCAGTTCTGCTTCATCCCGTATTGGAACCGGGCCTTTACCCGTTCCTCGGCGTCTCTTGGATAGGCTGAGCGGAGCCAGGCCTGTGCCTCCTCCGGAGTATCAAAGCCAAACGGCCTGCGAAAGCGCGCCTCCGCGCCCTGGCGGGCCGCCGTCATATCCAGGCCCGGGCCACCGTCCTCCAGAACCAGCTTCTGCACCATCCTGGGGTTCTCCGACGCAAAGTAAATGGCGATCAGCGCCCCCAGGGAGGCCCCCATGAGATGGAACCGCCGGGCGTTGAGGTGACGGGCCAGGGCCTTAAGGTCGGCGGCGAACCGTTCCAGCGTGTAGCCATCCGCTGCGTGGCCGCTTTCCCCGTGGCCGCGCAGGTCGGCGGCAACGATGCGATAAGAGGTGTGCGCCTCCTTGGCAAAGTCGTCCCACGTATGCGCGTTGCTGGAGAGGCCGTGCAGGAGAAGAAGCTGCGTTGGCGCTTCCTCGCCCCAGTCCAGGAAGTGGAGGCGCAGGCCATTAGCCTCGAAGTGCTGTGAAATAGGACGCGTGCGGAAGGCGTTGGCTGCTTCTGTCAAAGGGAACCTCCTGGCCATGATGCGCTCTAGGAGTTCCGGAGGCGATGCTAGTATGGCAATGTAGGGGCGCAGCATGCTGCGCCCCTACGGTTGCGGCCTATTCCACATCAGCGGGGCGCTATCCCCCGCCGCCGGCCTGCGGCGGATGGCGGCGGCGGCGCGCCACCTTGAGCCGCGCCTGGGCCCGATGGATGGATGCCATCGCCCGCTCCAGGTCCATATCCGCCGTGCGGTGGGTGACGCGCTCCTCCGCCCGCTTCATGGCTTCCTGCGCACGGGCCTCGTCAATCTCCTCAGCGCGCTCAGCGGTGTCGGCCAGGATGACCACGTGGTTGGCCATGACCTCCAGGAAGCCGCCGCTGACCGCCAGGTAGTTGTCCTCCTGGCCCTCCCTCATGATGCGCAGCTCGCCGGGCTGGAGGATGGTGAGCAGCGGCGCGTGGTGCGGCAGAATGCCCAACTCTCCTTCGATGCCCGGGGCCACAACCCCGTTCACCTCTTCGGAGTAGACCTGCTTTTCCGCCGTAACGATCTCTAGCTTCATGGTAGCCATGTCAGGACTCCGTTTCCCCCCACACAGGGAATTGGCCTGGGGGACACCCCCAGACCCCGGCTTGCGCTTCGCTCAGCAGCCATGTCGGGACTCCCGCTCCCCTCATGCAGGGGGACCTTCGTCTACTCGAGAGCGCTTTGCCTCAGTGCGGCGTAGGCTGCGTACCCCAGCGCCCAGAGATATGCCAGAACCAGGACCAGAAACATCTGTGGAGCGATCACCACTCCTGTGACCAATCCTACAACCGCCATCACCGCCAGGACGGCGAGCCCGTACACGCGCGGCGGCCACGGGCCTCTTGCGAGGATGCCCATCCGCCGGAGGAGCAGGCCGGCCCCTGCCAGCACTGCCAGCGTTGCCGCAACATAGGCGGCAAGGGCAGGCCACATCAGGCCGGGCCTGGCATCCACCAGGAAGAGCACCGGCAGCAGCAGTAGGCCATCCAGGCCGATGGCTGCGGCAAGGCCCGCCACGAAGCGGGCGAACCGACCGCGAGCTGCGGCCTCGGCAGCCTGCCCGGTGGGATGAGCGCGGGGGTCGTCATTGGCCAACGCTTCACCCTCACCCTAACCCTCTCCCGTCAAGGGAGCTTTGCCCGACAATTCGGGAGTTTGCCTCTTCTTGCCTGGCAGTGGTCGCTTTTCCCACCCACCCACCTTGGGCGAGAAGACCTCGCCCCTACGGGACACTCCCAGCAACCCCCGGCAGGGAACGTGATTCCCTCGCACCCTCCCCGGCATAAAGGCAATTGTCAGGCAAGGCCCCAAGGGAGAGGGGATTGAACGGGGGAGGGAGACTGGCCTACCGCGCCTGGCCCTGGGCCAGCAGCTTCTTGCCGCCCTCGATCGCATCGTCAATGGCGCCCGTCATATAGAAGGCCTGCTCGGGGAACTCGTCGCAGTGGCCATCCAGGATTTCCTTGAAGCCGCGCACCGTCTCGCGGATGGGCACGTAGCGGCCCTGGCGGCCTGTGAACTGCTCGGCCACGTAGAAGGGCTGGGAAAAGAACCGCTGCATCTTGCGGGCGCGGCTCACGATGACCCTGTCCTCCTCGGAAAGCTCCTCGATGCCCAGGATGGCGATGACGTCCTGCAGGTCCTTGTACCGCTGGAGCACCTGCTGCACGCCACGGGCAACCTGGTAGTGCTCTTCGCCCACATACAGCGGCGAGAGAATGCGCGAGTTGGAGGCCAGCGGGTCAACAGCAGGATAGATGCCCTGCTCGGCGATGGACCGCTCCAGGGAGATGACGGCGTCCAGGTGGCCGAACGTGGTGGACACGCCGGGGTCGGTGTAGTCGTCGGCGGGCACGTAGATGGCCTGGAAGGAGGTGATGGAGCCGTTCTTGGTGGAGGTGATGCGCTCCTGCAAGGCGCCCATTTCCGTTGCCAGGGTAGGCTGGTAGCCCACGGCGGAAAGCATGCGGCCCAGCAGCGCCGAGACCTCCATGCCTGCCAGGATATAGC
>JACQUI010000026.1 GCA_016210395.1 Chloroflexota bacterium
GATGGACTACTTCCCGGACGACTTTCTGCTCATCCTGGACGAGAGCCACCTGACGGTGCCGCAGATTCACGGCATGTACGGCGGCGACATCTCCCGCAAGAGCGTGCTGGTGGAGTACGGCTTCCGCTTGCCATCGGCGCTGGACAACCGTCCGCTGAACTTCGACGAGTTCACCGCCCACATCAACCAGGTGGTGTACGTGTCGGCGACGCCCGGCCCCTACGAGTTGCGCCGCGCTGAACAGGTGGCGGAGCAGGTCATCCGGCCCACGGGCCTGCTGGACCCGACCATCGAGATCAAGCCCACGGCGGGCCAGATTGACGACCTGCTGGAGCAGATACGCCGGCGCGTCGAGCGCGGCGAGCGCGTCCTGGTGACGACGCTCACCAAGCGTATGGCCGAGGAGCTGACCGACTACCTGCTGGAGATGAACGTCAAGACCCAGTACCTGCACTCGGAGGTGGAGACGCTGGACCGCAGCGAGCGCCTGCGCGACCTGCGCCTGGGCGTGTACGACGTGGTGGTCGGCATCAACCTGCTGCGGGAGGGCCTGGACCTGCCGGAGGTGAGCCTCGTCGCCATCCTGGACGCCGACAAGGAGGGCTACCTGCGGTCGCAGTCGTCGCTGGTCCAGACCATGGGCCGGGCGGCGCGCCACGTCAACGGCCACGTCATCATGTACGCCGACAAGATGACGGACTCCATGAAGGCGGCCATTGACGAGACGCAGCGCCGCCGCGCCATCCAGGAGGCGTACAACACGGAGCACGGCATTGTGCCGGAGGGAATACGCAAGGCGGTGCGGGACATCACCGACCGTGTGAAGGCGCTGGCGGAGACCAAGGCCACGTACACCACGCGGCGCGAGCTCTCCAGAGACGAGATGGTGCGGGTGATCAAAGACCTGGAGACGCAGATGAAAGAGGCGGCGCGGGCGTTGGAGTTCGAGAAAGCGGCGCTGCTGCGGGACGAGATCGTGGAGCTGCGCAAGCTGCAGGTGCTGGACGAGCAGGCGAAGGTGGAGGCGGCGGGCCAGCGGCTGGGGACGCCCGTCCCGGGGGGAGCGTCCGCGCCTGCTGTGTCGGCTGCCCCTGCCAGGAGCGCCGCGCGGCCCAGGGGGGGCGGACGAAGGGGGAGGCGGTAACGCCGGCGTGCACTTGCTTTGGGGTCTTTCGGTGGTCGGATTCTATGGCCCGCGATGGGCTTGCAAGCATCGGCGACGCACACTGTCATTCTTGAGCGAGGTGGTCAAATGCCTCCGCTCCCAATGCCGCACCAACTCGCGAAGAATCCCCACGACCATTGCCTTTCGCAGGGCCACGGCAGTGGGCCCGTCGCACCTATTTCTCATCATCCCTTCGCCCAAGACTACCGAAAGACTCTGCCCCTACTTCCCCTTGGCTGGCAATTCGCGTTCCGCCCTACTACACTGAGGTTATTCCAAGGGAGGGTTTGGCTATGTCAACAGCACAGAAGAAGACCGTCAGGCTAGACCCTGACCTGCACCGCCAGGCTACTGAAGCTGCAGAAAGAGAAGGCGTCTCCGTGGGCCGCCTGGTGGAACAGGCGGTGCAGAGCTACCTGGGACAGCGCCCCAAGATGGACGTCGAGGATCCCGTGGCGGCATCCTGGGGTGCGATCCCCATTGACGCCAAGCTGTTCAAGCAAATCATGGAAGAAGAGGAAGGCGTCCTTGACATTTGATGAGATACCTGCGGGCAGTCGGCTTTTCATTGACGCCAACACCTTCATCTACCATTTCACGGGCCAGTCTGCGGAATGCCGGCGACTCCTTGAACGCTGTCGAGCGGGAAATGTTCGAGGCGCTACGGGTACACATGTGCTTTCGGAGGTGACGCACCAGCTCATGCGGTCTGAGGCAACCCACAAGAGGCTGATCACCCCGGGTGGCAACGTTACGAGAAAGCTAAAGGAAAACCCTCAGATAGTGAGCGCGCTGGAGACTTACCAGCAGCAGGTTGCCCTCATCCCAGCAATGGGCATTGAAGTGCTGCCTGTAGATGTGGAGCTTATCCTGGCAAGCGCGTCTGTCCGCCGGCGATACGGCCTGCTGACCATGGACTCTATCACCGTTGCAATGATGGAACGACACGGAATCTCTGCTCTGGCAACCCTTGACCATGACTTCCAGAGGATCGAGTGGCTCCAGGTCTATGCGCCGGAGTTGGATAGCCGGACTTGAAGATCACAACCGGAGCGTTCTACAATCCCCGTAGGCATACGGATACGGAGGCATACGGTGGCGCTGACGAAGAGGGTAGAGGTCCTGTTTGACCCGAAGCAGTACGCGCTTCTGGAGCAGATTGCGCGGTCGCGTAGGGAAACGGTGGCAGCTCTGGTGCGGAAGGCCGTCGAGCAGGAACTCCTGCGGCCCACCCTGGAGGAGCGTCGCGCGGCGGTGCGGGGCATCTTGTCCGAGGAGAGCGACCTCACCTGGGAGGAAGCAAAGCGACTCATTGAGACGGAAGTAGGACGACGCCTTGAAGCTTCTTGACACGAACATCTTCGTCTATGCCCAGGGAGGGCCACACCCCTACCGTGAACCCTGCCAGACGCTTGTAGCTGCCTTGGAAGAGCACTCGTCTGAATACAATGTGGACACCGAGCTCCTGCAGGGGGTCCTTCACGTCTACAGCCTTCGCGGCGAGCGCCCACGAGCGTTGCGCACGTTTGACCGTCGGCTCCGCCTCTTCCCCTACCCCATCGCCATCGCAGGGCAGGAGCTTCTGGTGGCGCGCCAGATTTTCGAGCGCTATCCTGCATTATCCTCGCGCGACGCCATTCATGCGGCGGTGGTGCAGACGCAGGGGCTGGAAGGCATTGTCACCACGGACAGGGCGTTCAGCGACGTGCTGGGGCTGACCGCGTTTGATCCGAGAGACGTGGCGGCGGGGGCGTGAGGCGGGAGTGGAGCGGCGCGCCTGCCAGGAGCTGTGCGCGGGCCACGGTCCAGGGTAAGGAACCTATCCGGCCCTGATATTTCGAGGGAGTCTCTTTGGTTAAACTTCTCAACTACCACGAATTTCTTACGAACTTGTCCCTCGGCAAAGTAGCCAAGGAATATGGCGCACAAGTTGCGCCGAAGGTTCGTGTTGCAGACGTCCTCCCTATCCAACACAGTGGCATCTCGAAACGATGGTTTTCTTTCGCGCTACGGGCGCATTTTGACTTTGTTGTGGTAGATTCCCAAGCTGAGTGTTTATTTGCTGTAGAATTTGATGGCCCGTTTCATGCCAACTCTCGCCAACACGAACTGGACTTAAGTCAGCATGACTAAATAAGTGGTGCAATAGTGGGTCTAGCTATGCTATAATCCAGTGCATGGAGACGATCCCGATCGAGCGTTTTGGTGAGCTGTTCACACAGTTGCGACCGGTGCTGGGAGAACGGGACTGGCGCTTGTTGGGGGCGGCGGTGGCCCGATTGCTCGGGCGTGGCGGCGTCTCGGCAGTGGCGAGAGCGGCTCGGGCGCCTACACCCACCGTTTGTACCTGGCGATGGCCAGCGCGATGAGCAACAGGGGCGGTATCACCAGGCTGAGCAACAGGGCCTGGCCCCAGCTTGCGCCAAGCCTGTTGGC
>JACQUI010000027.1 GCA_016210395.1 Chloroflexota bacterium
AATCTCTCACCCCACATTTGCCTTTCGGCGGGGCCACGGATGTGGCCCACCGCTGGCTAGACCAAATCCTCAAAGGGCATCTCAGAACAGACGGGAGGCTCCTCTCAACTGAAACCCGCCCTCGCTAATACCTCGCCAGCCTCCGCATTCCATCCGCGATCTTCTCCGTGCTCAGCATGAACTCTGCTTCCAGCGTCGGTGCAAAGGGCATCGCCGGCACATCGGGCCCTGCAAGACGCATCACTGGCGCGTCCAGCGCGTCGAAGGCCTCCTCCGCTATGACCGCCGCCACCTCCGCGCCAACGCCCAGCATCTTGTTGTCCTCGTACACCACCAGGGCGCGGGAGGTCTTGCGCACCGACTCCAGGATCGTCTCCGTATCCAGCGGGCGCACGGTGCGCAGGTCAACGACCTCAACGTTGATGCCTTCCCTGGAGACCGCCTCCGCTGCCTCCAGGCAGTAGTGGAGCATGAGGCCATAGGTGATGCAGGTCAGCGTGGCGCCCTGCCGCTTCACGTCCGCTGGCCCAATGGGCAGCACGTACTCCTCATCCGGCACTTCGCCACGCACCAGGCGATAGGTCTTCTTGTGCTCCAGGAAGACCACAGGGTCGTCGTCGCGGATAGCGGCCTTCAGCAGGCCTTTGGCATCGTAGGGCGTGGCAGGAGTCACCACCTTGAGCCCAGGCACGTGGGCGAAGAATGCCTCCACGCTCTGGGAATGATACAGCCCTCCCCGGATGCCGCCGCCGTACGGCGTGCGGACGACCATTGGGACATGCGCCTGCCCCTTGGAGCCATAGCGCAGCCTGGCCGCCTCTCCCATGATCTGGTTCACCGCGGGCCACACGAAGTCGGCGAACTCAATCTCAGCAATGGGCCTCTTGCCTTGGAGCGCCGCTCCCACTGCGATTCCGGCAATGGACGATTCCGCCAGCGGCGTGTCTATGACACGCGCCTCGCCGAACTCCTCCAGGAAACCCTGGGTCGCCAGGAAGACCCCGCCACGCTTGCCGATGTCCTCTCCCATGACGAAGACGCGGGGGTCCCGCTTCATCTCTTCGAACATGGCCTCCCGGACTGCCTCGATAACGGACTTGATTGGCATGGACTACTCCCTCGCTCCTCGACACAATTCCTTCCCCCTTAGGGGAAGGCCAGAATAGGGGCGCCCCCTGCCTTCCATCCTCCCGAAGGCGGTGGCAGTATCATTCTGCGCGCCCACGTAAGAAGGAATGGGATCCAAAAGGGAGCAAGCTAGGAGCTGCCGTACACGTGCTCCAGAAAGTCGTCAGCCTTGGGGAATGGCGCCTGCTCGGCAAACTCTGTCGCCTGGTTCACTTCCGCCCTGGCTTCTTGCTGGAAGCGCTGGTCAAGGGCTTCCGTTAAGACCCCCTTGCTTATCAGGAACTCCTTGAAGAGGCGCAGCGGATCGTACTTCCTGGCTTCCTGCACTTCTTCCTGTGGCCGATAGCGAGTATCGTCGTCATCGCTGGTGTGGGGCAGATACCGCTCCACCTTCGCCTCAATGAGCGTTGGGCCGCCCCCCTGCGCTGCCCGCCGGACCGCCTCCTCCGTGGCCTGATACGTCGCCAGGATGTCGGTCCCGTCTACAATGACGCCCGGCATGCCGTACGCCTGCGCCCGCTCTGCCACGTTGGCAATGGCCATCTGCTTGCTCAGGGGCACTGATATGGCGTACTTGTTGTTCTCGCAAAAGAAGATGACGGGGAGCTTGTGGATGGCGGCGAAGTTCATCGCCTCGTGGCAGTCCCCCTGGCTTGCCGCGCCGTCGCCAAAGCAGGTGATGACGACCACAGGCTCTTTGCTGATCTTGCAGCCCAGGGCGTACCCGACGGCCTGCGGCACCTGTGTGCACACGACGTTTGAGTTGTTGTACAGCTTCAAGTCGGGACGGATGCCCTGGAGGCCAAACTGGCGCGCCCCGCTGTGCCGTTCGCCTTCCTTGGCCAGGAAGCCAAGCATGGTTTCCTTGGCGGTGACGCCCAGGCCAATGGCCATAGCCATGTCTCGATAGTACGGGAAGTAGGCGGCGTTGGGTTCCTGCCGCATGGCCCAGACCGCGCCAAGCTGAGCGGCTTCGTGCCCCTGGCATGACGCAACGATTGCTGCCTTGCCCTGGCGGTTCATGATCCAGATGCGCTCATCCACGTTCCGTACCAGGACCATGGTGGAGTACATCTCCAGCATGTCTTCCGGGCTGAGATCGAGCTTGCTCGTGTCAAGCGTGAACCGGACTGGGCGGCCGTCAGTCGAAGGAGTCATCAGCGCCTCGGCAAATCGAAGTCAGCGTCATTATAGCAGGGCAAAAGCGCCTGGTGTCCGCCTTGGGGCATTGCCTGTCTTTGGGTGTCCCCGTAGGAGCGACGCATGCGTCGCTCCTACGGGAGGGGTGGGTGGTAAGGGCGCGGGAACGACCGCCTAGACGTTCCGGTCGCTGGCTGCTTGCAGCTCAGCGGAACGCTTCTGCGTCAGCACCCGGATCAGGTCGCCGATAACGATATCCCTTGCCTCCGGCCTGCGGAGAGGCAGATCATGGTTGACTATGTAGAGGTTCACCCGCCCCTGGCGCTGGCGCTCGATGTAGCCGGCCACCTCAAGATCGGAGATGATGCGGTGGACCGAACGCTCAGTGATCCCCAGCTCCTCTGCAATCTCGCGCGCGGTGACCTGCCCATGATGCGAGATGAGGGCCAGCACTGCGCCGTGGTTTGTGATGAAGGTCCAGCGGGGCATGCGCACGTCCAAACAAACGCCTTGACAAGGGGCAGGACACCTGATATAAATATCATGCAATGTCACGCATGTGATTGCAGTGAAAAAGCTTTGCAGGCCATAATCTAGCATGGCAAAGCTGGGGAGGCAAGATG
Organism: Chloroflexota bacterium; assembly: GCA_016210395.1. Taxonomy (GTDB): domain Bacteria; phylum Chloroflexota; class Dehalococcoidia; order Lucifugimonadales; family JACPCL1; genus JACPCL1. Next base: position 2,892 of record JACQUI010000027.1, read on the forward strand.
GAATGCGATGGATCTTCCGGCTTAGCCCGGGGCCACGAGAGCTCCCGTCGGAAGTGCGCGCCAGCCTCGCCTCGCGTTTCAACGTGGACCCGGACGTCATCAGCAGGGCAAGGCTAGTCACTAAGGCAGGGGACAATAAGAGCAGGGCCATTCGAGTATTTGACCCCACCCTGGCTATCATGGTCGGGGACGGCGTCAAGAAATACGATGACCTTACCGCTCACAAACAAGCCATCCTGTTTGAAGGTAAAATAGAGAAGGATGGTTCCGTCTACCTGGCAGACAGGCGTCCACCGAAAACAGTCACTAGGAGACCCTCTAAAATCGCCGCTCCTAGCCCAAAGCCTCATCAGGCAACTTAACCGGAAAGGAGGAGAGTCGCTGAAATGGCTAAGCAGCCCAGCAAACCCGCTCCCAAGAAGAAGTAAGGGGTCCATATCTTCCCGGCAGGTTTTTTAGCCCAAGACCTAACGGAAGGAGTTGACCAACCATGGCGAAACAGCCCAGCAAGCCCGCCCCCAAGAAAAAGTAAGGGAGCTGACTCTCCTAACAACTGAACAAATACCACACTTTACATGGAAGGAGAACGCTTAGCATGGCCAAGCAGCCGAGCAAGCCCGCCCCCAAGAAGAAGTAAGGACGTCAATACCAAGGGAGGCCCCAGTACTGGGGCCTCCCTTTTTGTGTCCATGTGTGGCGCATTGCCGAGATCCCAAGGGGGCGG
>JACQUI010000029.1 GCA_016210395.1 Chloroflexota bacterium
ATCGGCGTGCTTGGTGGTGGTTCTTACATGAAGGCCCCCAGGTCCGCAAGAAAGCTCGCGAGGCTGCCTGATGCCCTCCGCTTTGCGGACTCCGATACCATTCTCCGCCTGGTCGGACAGGATTCGCTTTGTCAGGCTCACCTGCCCGCCTGAGGCGGGCGGCGCCGGGCACAAGATGCGCATTGGCAGGGTGGCCTGGGTGTCCTGCTAGGCCTTGTCAGACCTGCTATAATATTAGGCAAGTCCTTCCCTCGCTCGTATGCTTAATGAGGCAAGGACAAGTAAGCGCGGCTCTTCTGCCGTCACAGCTCAGACCTACACGGTCTAGGATTGTGGCGGCTTTCTTTTTGTCCTTCCCTCACTTCAAACGCAAACAAACGAGGGAAGGATTTGTGGAGGTGACTGGTGGCGATCAGCGACAAGCCCTGGGGCACGATCTCGGAGAGCGATTATGAGGATGCCGCTGGCTTTTGCGCAGCCTGCCTTATCCATACCAACGAGCCGGGCGCGCCGAATGCAATATCTGTGCTGCCGGCCTCTCCTCACGGCCGTTGGCTGCGGCGAGGTCAGCCTCCGCTAGGACCCAGGTCGTGCGCTGGACGTGGTCAACTAGCTCTGCCGGGAGGCTGCGGTAGCCATAGCGTCCCTCCCCATGCGGACTCTTCGGCGGGGCAGCCCCCTCGGACCGCTGCTGAACAGGCACATTTGGGCCAGGCACGCCTTCGGCTTTGACTGTAGCGTTCGGATGGTCCGTGCGGTTGGAGCCGCTGTACCACACGTAGCGCGCGTCGGGATCGCGGGGTGTGGCTTGACGGCACTGCTGCCGACACGACATCGTCTCACAGGAACAGCCGCGCTGACCTTTTTCTTTGGCGGGACAGGGTCGGGGTGTCTCAGGCGAGGTAGGCTGATAGCAGCTCTCCTGGATGGCGCTGCAGCGCATACGGCTGGCGGCATCGTGGATCATACCATCGAAGCTAATGATCGCTTTGCACTGCACCTCTGAGGGGATGAGCCCAGCTTGCTGGATGAGGGCCAGCGACTGCACCAGCAGGGCGGTGAGGTTGTATTCACCAAGAGTGGTGAGGAGGTAGCGCAGGCCGCCCTCGGTAGGGAAGATACCTTTCTGGAAGCCGAAGGCGGCGGCGTAGTCGGCGTAGCGATCTTCGGCCAAGTGGGCAAGCATCTCAGTGCGGTCCCAGCGATTGACGAGCTGCCAGCCGAAAATCAGGAAGAGGGAGATGGGGTCGAAGGGGACGCGTCCGCGATGGGAGGCCCGATAGAGCTTCTGGGCGAGCACGGGGCGCAGGCCGGAGAAGTCTATGAGCAATAGGAGCAGGTCGAAGGGGCTGATGGTGGCCCAGGCGGCGGCGTCCATGCGCAGCAACTCGCCTGGATCTAGGGGCTGATAGTGCGAGCGATAGCGGGACTTGGGTGAAGCGGGTGTTTGGGGTGGCGTGGGCCAGCGCAGGGGAAGACGGCCGGCGAATGCAGTGATGGCACAGCGGGTGACGAAGTCTGAGCAAAGCTGGCGCTGTTGGGAGGCGGAGAGGGCGAGATCGGGCTTAGTGAGCACGGCGGCCACCTCGCTTTCGGAGCCAGGCCTGGGCGAGGTCGTCAGCGCGTTGATACTGGATGGCGCTGTTCATGTCGAGCAATTGGCGCAGGGGTAGGGAGTGAGCAGGATGGCGCAGCCACACGAGAGCGGCCCAGAGGCGCAGGCGGACCGCCTCGTGGGAGAGACCGATCTGGCGGCCGATCTGACGCAGGGAGTGGGACGGCTCGTCCGCCAAGCCGTAGTAGGCAGTCACGACCTGACGCAGTTGGGCGGGTAGGCCAGCGACAAGGGTGTCTAAGGTGTGTAAGACTTCCTCGTGCAGGAGTGCTTCGTCTGAGTCTGGTGGCGGGCTGGCGAAGGATGGAGAGGGGACCGATTTGGGCGCAGCGAGACGCACGGCGCGCCAGACCTGGCGGGCGATGGCAGTCCATGCGTAGGTAGAGAAGGCAGTGCCGCGGTTGGGATCGTAGCCCTGCAGAGCCTGCCAGAGGCCGATGCGCCCGGCGTGCAAGCGCTGCTCATAGGAGAGGGTGCCACCCCATTGTCGGCGAAGCACGGCGTGGACGAGGCCATCGTGCTGCGTCATCAAGGTGTCCAGCGAAGGCTTAGGGGATGCAAGAATGACTGGTGCGGACTTGGGCATTAGGTCCTCCTGAAGATGATTTGGTCCAAGGTGGCCAGACCCTCCAGAAGGAGTTCAAACGTGCCGGCCGACGATGCTGAGCGATACCCGTTAGGTGGCCTAAGGCAGCGTGCTGCAGCCCAAT
>JACQUI010000041.1 GCA_016210395.1 Chloroflexota bacterium
CCGACGCCATCGCCGAAAAGCTCGTCCTCAGCCCCATCACCGTCCGCAACTATGTCAACCGCATCCTTGACAAGCTCGACGCCCACACGCGGCTGGAAGCAGTGGTCGCCGCCGCCCTGCGCACCCTTCTGTAGCTCTCCTCCCTGATCCCGTTCCCTAATGCTCTCTGGCATTGGTCCCCCAGCCCTGCCGCCGCGCGCACATCTTCCTGCTTCCCGTGAGAGCTTGTGGACCCCACAGCGCCGTGTCCGCATCGTCCTAGTGCTGACCGGGACCCGTCGCACAAAGAAAACGCTGGCCCGCTTCCCACATATCTCTAGAACTAAAAGACGATGCACGTGCATCTATGGCCCTACGGGAACCTGCGTTAGCCTGTTCTCGTTGGGGACAAGCGGGCACGCCTCGCACGTTGCAGCCGGCAGCCTCGGCAATGGATGGGCGTAGGACGCAGAAAGGGGCCTTGAACATGAAACGCTTGACCGTTAGCCTTTCCTTGGTAGTTATCGCCTTCCTGGCAATGGGCAGGCCCGCCTACGCCCACCTCGGTTGGATGGTCCACGAAGGGCAACATCCCGGCGCGAGCTATTCATTCGACCCCACAACGCTCCTTGTCGTGCTGGGAGCGGTCTCGTTCACAGTCCTTGCCTTTGCCCTCGATGGCCTGGCCTGGCCTCGCAGGTTCCAGGCTGCCGTTGAAAAAATCTACCGGTCGCTTCCCTCAGGCATCGAATGGAGGGTCATCTCATCCCTGGCTGGCGTGCTGTTGATCGCGAACGCGCTGAGGGGCGTGTTTCTCGCCGACAATATCGCGCTGCCCGGAGGGACACTGGCGATGCTGGGTAATGCCGTACAGATGGGTATCGGCCTGCTCCTGGTTACACAGCTCTCCTATGCCATTGCAGGCTTGGCCATACTGACCGTGGCCGTACCGCTGGCCGTCATCGCCGTCCCCGTGGGCTTGCTGGTAGACTACGCCTTTGAGTTCGCCGCCCTTGGCGTTGCCCTCGTGCTCCTTGGCGCAACCTCCCCGCGTCTTGACCCCATCGGCTACAGAATAGCGGGGCGCTATTGCAAGCAGTTCGGCCACCTGCCCCTGCCCGTTATCCGCGTCGGCGTAGGTCTGACGCTAGCCGTCCTTGCCATCCACGAGAAGCTGATGGACCCAAGCATGGCGTTGACGTTCCTGGACAACCACAACTTCAACTTCATGCCTTCCCTTGGCTTCTCCGGCTTCACGGACCTCCACTTCGCCTTTGCCGCAGGAGTCGCGGAGCTTACCCTGGGACTGCTCTTGGTCATGGGCGTCGCAACTCGCTTTGTCACTGCGGTATTGAGCGTGTTCTTCACCATCACCATGGTTGCCTTCGGGCCGGGCGAGCTGATGGGCCACCTGCCGCTCTTCGGCGTAGCCTTCTTGCTGCTCATTCACGGCTCGGGGGCATACCGCATGACTTTGCCCCGCAAGAGCAGGCTCGAAGGGCTCACCCGCCCCTTTCCTCAACCGGTGTCAGAAGTGTAGCTCACCCGCCAACCCCTCACTTGGGAAAGCCAGACATCCCGACACCATCGGGGACGGGGTAGGGTCGCGTAGGGGCGCAAGGCTTGCGCCCCTACGGCCATCGGCCCTTCAGCTTTCCCTCGGGGTAGCCTCGAATTCCCCTATTTGGCAGGCCCTCTGGTTTACAATCCCACTCCCCACCCACTACAATCCCCTCAGTCTCTCAGAGGTCCACAGCTCAGATTCCAAGGAGGTCCCCCAATGCCAAGAATGACCGGCAAAGAGGCCCTGGTCCGCATGCTGCGCGCAGAAGGCGCCACCACCATCTTCGGCAACCCCGGCACAACCGAGATGGCCCTGCTGGACGCCCTCCACGACAACAAGGACATCAAGTACATCGTTTCGCTTCAAGAGGCCTCCACCGTGGCCATGGCCGACGGCTACGCCCGGGCGACGGGCAGGCCCGCCTTCGCACAGGTGCACATCTCCGTCGGCATGGCCAACGGAGATAGCATGCTCTACAACGCCTTCAAGGGCGGCACACCCCTGGTGATCACCGCTGGGCAAGTGGATAGCCACCTTCTCATCCAGGACGCCGTCCTCAGCTCCGATCAGGCCAACCGCACCCGCTTCACCAAGTGGGCAGCGGAGGTCCTCCACGCACGGGAGCTGCCCATGGCCCTCCGCCGCGCCTTCCGCACCGCCAAGACACCCCCCACCGGCCCAACCTTCCTCTCCCTGCCCTGGAACGTCATGGACGAAGAGGAGGACGTGGATATCGCCGGCTCCTCAGAGGGGTATTTCCGCATCCGGCCGGACGCCGCAGCGGTGGAGAAAGCCGCCCGCATGCTGGCCGGGGCCGAGCGCCCCGTCGTCCTTCTGGGCGACCGCGTTGCCCAGTCCGGCGGCATGGCCGAGGCCGTCGCCCTGGCCGAAACGCTGGGCGCGCCTGTCTACGCCGGCTCCTACACCGAGGTCAACTTCCCCACAAGCCATCCCCAGTACCTGGGCGGCATCGGTGTCGGCTGGCCCAACCAGGCCGCCCGCAACGCCCTGCAAAACGCCGACGTAGTCCTCCTGGTAGGGAGTGACGTGCTCCCCATGTACGCCTACACCTCGGAGCCCTTCTTCGGCCCCAAGACCAAGCTCATCCAACTGGACAGCAACCATGCTGACCTGGAGAAGAAGTACTCGGCGGAAATCGCCATGCAGGGCGACCCCAAGGCCGGCATGGCGGACCTGAACGACGCCCTTGCCCACGCCATGAACGGCGAGCAGAAGGAGACCGCCCGGTCCCGCGCCTCCACAGTGGGCGAGGAGAAGGCTCAGCGCAAGGCAGCTTACCAGCAGCGGCTGCGCGCCGCGTGGAACAACCCCAGAACATCGCCGGAGCGGGCCATGGCGGAGCTTGCCGCCGTCATGCCGAAGAACACCGTCGTGTGCAGCGAGGCCATCACCAGCAGCGGCGCGCTCATGGGCGCTATGGACTTCGACCAGCCGGGCAGCTTCTTCTCCGCCCGGGGCGGGGCGCTGGGCTGGGGCATGCCCGGCCCCGTCGGCGTCAAGTTGGCCAACCCGGGCCGGCCCGTCGTCTCGGTCGTTGGCGACGGTTCCTCCATGTACACCTTCCAGGCCTTGTGGACAGCCGCCCGCTACAACGTCCCCGTGGTGTACGTCATCTGCAACAACGGCAGCTACCGCATCCTGCGGGAGGGCATGGTCCGGTACGCCACCGATACCGGCCGCCCCGTTGACCACGAAGCCCTGAACTTCTACCAGTTGCCTCTGAACCTCGCCAAAATGGCCGAGGCCTTCAACATCGAAGGCATCAAGGTGGACAAGGCCGCCGACCTGAAGAAAGCCTACGAGCGCGCCTTTGCCTCAGGCAAGTCCGTAGTCGTAGATGTATCCATGGACGACACCATCGGTGTGGAGGCCATGCAGGCCGACTACCGCCCATTCGCGCCCAAGAAGTAGGGGGCCGTTGCCGACAGAAACAGGGAGAGGGCGGGATACCCGCCCTCTCCCTGTTTCTGTCTGTTTTTGTCCCAGCAAAAGCACAGCAACTGCTTGGCTGTTGTCGCCTAGCCACATGACAAGCGCAAGCAGCCCCCGTCGCCCACGGGGTTGTGGTCTAGAACTAAAAACCTTGATTGATGCCGCGTTTGGCGGTACACTCCCTTCGTTTCTCTCCTAACCCTTGGCGCGATATGCTACTGCTCGCTACGTAGGTACAAACACCTACTCCCGCTTACTGTAGCATATTCTCGGGGAACCCCCTATTATCGAGGGGATTGCCTGTTACCTTGGTAACCGAATGTATGTGAGGAGGTAGATTATGAGGCCCCTGCGGTTCAACGTTCTATTCCAAGCCCCCCTTCAAGCGCCGACCTGACAGGACCAGGCCTTGCTACCGTCGTCCTGCTTATCCCATGCGCTCTAGTCAGCAACCTAAGTTAGGAGCCAAGTCCCGTGAAAATCAAAAGAGTCCACATCGGCATCCTCCTGGGAATCATCGCCCTTGCCGTTGTCCCACTTGTAGCCAGCGCAAGCCACTCGTGGAACGGCTACCACTGGGCCCGCACCAGCAACCCATTCACCCTGAAACTGGGCGATAACGTGTCCTCCACATGGGATCCCTACCTGGCGGCAGCTTCCAGTGATTGGAGCACGCCACCCGTTAGTGTGACCGCAACCGACGTGTTGGACACGACCGTTGTCTCAGGCAAGGCCAAAGGGGCGTGCGCCGTTGTTACCAGCGGGCGCGTAGAGGTATGCAACAAGGCCTACGGCAACAATGGCTGGCTGGGAGTGGCTGGGGTCTTTGTCAGCGACTCTCACATAACCGCCGGCTACGTCAAGCTGAACGACACGTACTTCAAGACAGCCAAGTACAACACCCCGGCGTGGCGGCAGTTCGTCACCTGCCAGGAGATTGGCCATACCCTTGGGCTTGACCACCAGGACGAGGCTTTCGACAACCCAAACCTCGGGACCTGCATGGACTACACCAATGACCCGTCCCGCAACGACGGGCTGGGGGACAACCTGCATCCAAACGCCCACGACTACGAGGAACTGGGACTTATCTACAGCCACCTTGATCCCTCCACAACGCTCAGCGCCGGCGTCCCCAGCGCAGCAGCAGCGGCAGCAGCGAGCGACAAGCCCGCTGATAACGATTTTGGAGTGCCAACCGGAAGGAAGGACCCGAAAGGCCGCGACATCCTGTTTGTGAAGGACCTGGGTGGAGGAGCAAGGCAGTTCACCTGGGTCATCTGGGCGGACTAGCTCGGAACCGACTACCCCGCCTATTCCCCGCCGGCCTTTATCTACCCCCCCGCGCATGCAAAGGACTGGCCCTACCACCTCCGGGCCAGTCCTTTGCATGTCACACGCGCCTTGCGAGATGTGGCGGCACTCCTTTCCTTTCCACGTCTCCCAAAGTACAATACCTATCTATCGCGTGGCTGCGGGGCACAGGACCTGTCCGCCATTCGGCGAATTCCTCTGAGGGGCAAAGAACTCATGGCAGAAAGCGTGTTGGAAGGCGTGCGGGTCTTAGACCTCACGCGGCTCATCGCGGGGCCGTACTGCACAAAGCTCATGGCCGATTACGGCGCTGAGGTTATCAAGGTTGAGCCGCCGGAAGGCGACCCGTGCCGCCTGATGGGGCCGTTCCCCGGCGACGCGCCGGACAAGGAGAAGGGTGGCCTGTTCCTCTTCCTCAACACTAACAAGAAGAGCGTGTGCCTGAACCTGAAGCAGCCCAAAGACAAAGAGACGCTGATCGAGCTGGTCAAGACCGCCGACGTGCTTGTCGAAAACTTTGCCCCCCATGTGATGCAGGACCTGGGCCTGACCTATGAGACCCTGTCCAAGGTAAATCCAAAGCTCATCATGGCCTCTATCTCCAACTTCGGCCAGACTGGCCCCTATCGCGACTGGAAGGCCACCGAGATCATTGTCGAGGCCATCGGCGGCAACATGTACATCAGCGGCGACCACGACCGCGAGCCGCTCTCATTCGGCGTGCCCCTGTTTCAGTTTGTGGCTGGGCAGAACGCCCTGGCAGGCGTCCTGATGGCTCTCTTCGAGCGGGAACGCAGCGGCCAGGGCCAGCACATAGACGTCTCCATCGCCGAAGCGGTCACCGCCTGCATCCCCTACGCCTTCCAGTACTACACCTACCTGGGCGCGGTCTGGCGGCGCGGCCCCAAGCGCCGCATCCTTTTTGGCGTTGACCTGTGGCCCACCAGGGACGGCCACGTGGGCCTCTCGGTCATCCGCAGCACCGACTTCGAGGAGATCGGCGCGTTCCTTGGCTCTGCCGAAATGCTGGACACCAAGTTCTCCACCGCCGAAGGACGCGAAGAGAATTACGAAGAGCTAAAGGAACTCTACCTGGCGGCCCTGAAGGAAAAGGGCAAGGACGAGTTCTTCCACGAGGCCCACGCCTGGCGGCTCATGGCCAGCCGTGAGTTGCTGCCTACCGAGCTCCTGCAGTGCGAGCAGCTTGCCGACCGGGGCTACTTCCTTGAAGTCGAGCACCCGAAGGCAGGCAAGCTGCCCATCCCTGGCGAGATCATCGGCCTCACGCAGACGCCATCATCCCTGCGCTCCCCTGCCCCACTCCTGGGCCAGCACACCAGGGAGG
>JACQUI010000036.1 GCA_016210395.1 Chloroflexota bacterium
CACACTCCTTCAGGGGCAGCTGCCCAGCGCGATTGCCCGTCGTTTCGCCAAGTACCGGACAGGGTAGGGCAGGGCGTTGGGGCAGAAGTCCCTTCTCCCTGCTGCCACGGTATCGGCAGGCGCTATAGTTAGCTTTGTGATGCTAGGCTCAGGCTACATTGAAGGTCCCAGCCTGTGAAAGCACGGTCTCTCGGGCCCTTGTCTGCACCGCTATAGTTAGCTATGCGCCCCTGGCGGCGTAGCACCGCTCTCAGCGGAACAAAACGTGGTCTGCCCGGGATGGCGCGGCGGCGTGGAATAAGCCGCCGCAGGGGGTGACTGTGGCGGAACCGGCGGAACTGGTCAATTTGCGTGAAAAGCTGGACAGCCACCGACTCGAGCTGCTGGGGCTGGTGCGTGGCCTGACGGAAGAGGCGGCCGCCCTCCAGCCCCACGGCGAGTGGTCGGTCAAGCAGCAGCTGGCCCACGCCGCGACGGCGGAGCGGGTCTGGCGCGATGGTGCCCTGCTCACCCTCAGCCGCAGCGGTGGCCTGCCCCAGCAATGGGCCGCCGCCGTCCAGGAGGGCGTCGCCGAGGCCAACGGGCGTTCTCTGACAGATTTGCTGTCCACCCTGGAACGCGAGCGTCGTGAGACTCTACATAAAGTCGCGGCCCTGAGTGCGGAGCAGCTCCAGGTGCGAGGGCCTCATCCCGCCTACGGCGGCGAGATGAGCGTGCTCCAGATGCTGCGGGCCATCTACCGCCACGATCGCATGCACAGCGAGCAGGTCCAGGGCCAGCCCACCACCTTCCAGCCTCGCCGCCTGGACGCCATGAGAGGCTCCTGATAAAGCGACTACGGGGCAGGTGGAGCCGGGTACTGCGGCGGCCGTGGGTGGGGTGCAGTCTCCGTAGGGCCTTAACGGTAGGTAAGGGGGCCTCACGGGCTGCGGCGCTGGTCTTCCTTCTGTACCTCCACGTAGGCTTTCCTCAACACCGCCTCGATTTCCTCCGCCAAGCGCTGCTCCTCGTGGTACAGCGCGATGTTGTAGGTGAGGTCGAGCGCCTGCACGATTAGACCCAGGTTGCTGCGCCGGGTCGCTGGCATAGGGCAGCCTCCTTACGTATTTCGGGGCGTGTTTCGTGTCGGTGGCAAGCATATTGCCTGCGAGGATTGAGGGCTAGAGTCTGGCGAGCCATCGGGCCCGTCTCCCGCGGATAACTTCGCACTATCGTTGTTATGTCGAGATGCAAAGCAAGGGGAGTGGTGGCGGGGAGTGGGCGGGGAGGCCTGGCGAGCGCGATGAGAGGCGATGGCGGGCGCCTGGGCCCAGGGGGTCGGCTTCAACCGCAGAGCGCAGTGTCGGTTGGGTGCTATAATCCGGCGGATCGTGCCGGTGGACATGCGTAGTCCGTGGCTCGCGCTCGGAGGAGAATGGATAATGGAGCAAGCCAGCAAAACGGTCTTCCTGGACCATGAAGTACAGTCCGCCATACTCGCCATATTCGGGGATGCCAAAAAGGAGGCTGTGACCGTAACTCCCTACGTTGGCCTCTTGGAAGGACGTGAGCAGCGTCCTTGGCCTCATGCCCAACAGGCTATTACGGATGCCATACGCAGAGGAGTACGGGTGACCTTTATTGTGCGTGAGAGTTGGACCAGGGAAAAGGGGTCGGTCGACGACCTGGAATGGCTCTCGCAAAACAAGGTGAAGGTGCTCACCGTCGAAGAGCTTCACGCCAAGATATATTTGAACGAGTCCAGCGTCGTGGTCAGCTCAATGAACCTGGTGGGAAGCTCTGCTAGAGGCAGCAGGGAGTTCGCATTGACCCTCAAGAATCCGAGTGAGATCGAACGGCTGCGGAGTTATGTAAAGGCATTGATGGGTGGTGCCAAGCTCCTGGAGCGCCAGGCAGGCCCGCTCCCAACATCTCGCTCCAGCCGCGGTGAAGTAGCCATCCTGGGGGTGTGTATCCGTTGCAGCCGACCACTGGCCCTAGACCCCGGCAAGCCGCTTTGTGAAACCTGCTACGAGAGGTGGACTAGATACAAGAAGGAGGACTACGAGAAGGTCTGCCATTCTTGCGGACAGCCGGCGGAGGTCAGCTACGCGCGGCCCCTATGCCCCCGTTGCTACTCGGCTTTAGCGCGATGAAGGCGGTGGCGCTTGTTGTTGGCGCCCTAGCGCTCATCGCCAGCGCCTGCGGTGGCTCGCCTACTGCCCCGGCCATGCCCTCCCCAGGGCGCCCGCTGGACAGCGTGGCCACCCGCCCGCCGCCGGGCGCCCTGGCCTCCCTGCTCGTCGCCTCCGCGGACTTGGGCGTTGGGCCCCAGCGCTTCGCCGTCGCCCTCTTTGACGGCGACCAGCGCCCCATCACCGACGCCAGCGTGCGGCTGCGTTTCTTCAAGGTGCTGGGCCAGGACCGGGCGGAGCTGACGGCCGAGGCCGATGCCCCTTTCCGCGGCCAGGGGCTAGAGAAAGAGGGGCTGCAGGACCGCGGCGTCTATGCTGCCCGGGTGACCTTCGATAGCCCCGGGACTTGGGGGGTCGAGGCCCTGGCCGTCCGGCCTGGCCGCCCCCAGGAG
>JACQUI010000032.1 GCA_016210395.1 Chloroflexota bacterium
ATACAAAACAACGTTTCTTCTGGCTACATCGAGTTTTCCCGATGCGCCTCGCCTCTGTTGTATTCGAAACCGGCGGAATCGTCAAGATGTTGTCTGGCTACATCCCAGATACGGCTAGATACGAAATCCTCGGAAGTTCGGGTTAGTCTTGGGGGTGTGAGCCGAGCGGAAGGCTGCTCCGGCTGTTACCAGAGACGGAAGCGGGAGAGCTTCTGTGCCCAGTGGCTGCGGAGGTCCGCTTTGCGAGGCTCGAAGATGGAGCCGGGGCCCGGCAGGCCTGTCCCCGCCGACTGGCTGCTGCCGGCTTGTCCGGAGACGGCGGCTGCGGCGGACACGCCTGCGACGCCCAGGGCGATACGCTTCAGGAAGGTGCGGCGGCTCTGGGCCCTGGGGGAAAGTTCGGCCTGCATTGCTCAATAACCTCTTGGGGAAAAGTGCCTTGCCTATTTTACCTCAGCGGAAGAGAAACGCAAGTGCTTGCAAGCGCGGCGGCTGAGGATTCCGTCGCCTCATCGGTGTCAAGACCCTGGAAGATTGTGAAAACACCTGCAAAAGGGGGTTCACAAGAGGCCACCAAGATGATAGAGTATCCGACGGCCCGAATGCAGATGGGTTGTGGAGTGGATGGCGATCCCCACTGCATTACAAGGAGACTCATGGATCCGGCGTACTTCACTACGGACATATGGCACAACATCTCGACGGCGCTGCGCCTCATCTGGCTGTATGTCTTTTTCATATTGGGGTTTGTGACCAACTTCCTTATCGCTCACGCGGTCATTCCTTCGCTGGCTTCTACGCATCAGGTTTCGCCCAAGATCGTGCGGCTGCGGGCCCTCGTCTACATCTTCGCTTTTAGCATCTTGGGCGTGGCCATCCTGACCTTCATTGCGATGCTTCTGCAACTTGACGTTCTGACACGCGTGTGGCCGCGCGTGTTCATGTAGTCCAGACCAAGAGCTAGGAATCAGCCTCATCATGCCTAAAGCGAAATTGCTCATAGGGTTGCTTGTGGGGTTGGTGTTGTTTGGCGCGTTCGTCTTCTTCGTGGGGAGCGCCTGGTTTGGGCTTCCAGTGGGAGCGCAGGGGCCGGAACAGCCTATTGCCTATCCGCACACGACGCACGCAGGTTCGGTGGAAAGCGGCGGGCTTGGGTTGGACTGCACCTTCTGCCATCGCAACGTGGACAAGGGGCCTGCGGCGACTATCCCCTCGGTGGAGCAATGCATGTTCTGCCACTCCAAGATCGGCGGCACGACAGACCGGGGCCAGACTGAGATTGCGAAGCTTCGCGCCGCCTTTGAGAGCGGAGAGGGCGTGAAGTGGATACGGGTCCACCGGCTGCCCGACCACGTGCAGTTTGTGCACGACGCGCATGTGCGCTTCCTCATGGTGAACCCGGACAAGATCGTCAACTCGACGCCCTCCATTGGCCTTGACGGCTCGGTGAACGCTGCGCAGGTGTGCTCCACCTGCCACGGGCAGATAGCGGCCATGGCCAAGGTTAAACAGATACGCGCGCTGAAAATGGGCGATTGCGTGGATTGCCACAGAGCGAACAACGGCCCGACGGACTGCACGGCCTGTCACTACTAGTCCAAAAGCCAACAAACGGTTTGAAGCGATGAAAACAACCCGGCGGTCCTTTCTCAAGTGGTCAGGCGCAGGCGCCCTTGGCGCTGTTGTCTTTGCCGGCTGCACTATTCCCGAGCGGGAACTGCTGGTCCAGAGTCCAGCCCAGTTGCCGGAAGACCTGGTGAGCGGCCTTGAAGGCTGGTACGCCACCTCGTGCGGGCAGTGCGGCGCCGGCGAAGGCGTGATCGTGCGGGTCATTGAAGGGCGCGCGCTGAAGATTGAGGGGAACCCGGACCATCCGGTGAACCGGGGCAAGTCGTCGGCCCGGTGCCAGGCAGGGCTCCAGGCCTTGTACAACCCTGTGCGCCTGAGGGGCCCGATGAAGCTGGCAGGCGCTCGCGGCTCGGGGCAATACCAGGAGATTTCGTGGCAGGATGCGCTGACCGAGGTCGCGGATATCCTGAAGGGCCAGGATCCCAAAGCGGTGGTGCTGATCACCGAGCCGCTGCGCGGGACGCTGGGAATGATGGTAAGTAAACTCATGGCTGCCTACGGCGGGCAGCACATGGCGTACGAAGCCCTGGAGCAGACCGCTCTGCGTGTTGCTGTCAAGGACGTGTTTGGCGCTGAGCAGTTGCCGGACTTTGATATCGAGCATGCCGACTACCTGCTGAGCTTTGGCGCCGACTTCCTGTCCACCTGGCTGAATCCCGTCCACTACAGTCGGGACTACGGCCAGTTCCGCCAGGGCGGCGAAACACGCGGAACGCTGGTGCAGGTAGAGAACCGCATGTCCATGACCGCCGCCAATGCGGACAAGTGGGTGCACGTGAAGCCGGGCAGGGAGGGCGAGGTTGCCCTGGGCATCGCGTACACGCTGCTCACCGCCCACGAGGGTGAGATTGACAAGGCGGCAGCAAATACGTTGACCGACGGGCGGGGGGCTGTTGCGCTGGAGGCGTTCAACCCTGAGGCGGTGTCGCAGACATCCGGCGTACCCGCCGACACGATCCGGGAGATTGCCCGGGCGCTTGCGGAGCACAGTCGCCCGCTGGTTATCGGCGGCGGGTCGGCAGGGTCAACCACAAACGGCCTCTTTAACCTGATGGCCATCTATTCCCTGGACCTGTTGCTGGGCAATGTCGGCAAGGAAGGCGGAGTGCTGTTCAACCCGCCATCGCCGGTTGCAGACTTGCCTGCGGCGGCCAAAGTGGCGTCCTTTGAAGGCTGGCAAGGCCTGACGGCAAAGATCAACGAAGGCTCGGTAAGGGTAGCACTGGTGCATGGGGTGAATCCGGTGCACGGGCTGCCGCCCTCGGCTGGGTTTGCCGAGGCGCTGGGGAAGCTGGACAAGATGATCAGCTTTTCCACATTCATGGATGAGACGACTGTCCAGGCAGACCTGATTCTGCCGGACCTGACCTACCTGGAGTCCTGGGGCGACGACATTCCCGAGCCGGGGGCGGGCCACCAGGTGGTGACGTTCCAGCAACCCGTGGTGAAGCCCTTTGCGGATGGCAAGGCTTTTGGGGACAGCCTGCTGGACGTGTCTCGAAGGTTGGGCGGCCAAGTCAGCGCGGCGCTTCCCTGGGGCAACATGAAGGACGCCGTGCGAGCGACGGCGCAGAAGCTGCAATCGCTCAACCGTGGGTCTGTGCAATCGGCCAGCTTTGAAGCGTTCTGGAACACTGCGTTGCAGCGCGGCGGCTGGTGGGATGTGAACGCCAAGGGCGCAAGGCCGTCCGCCGGCCTGCCCAGGCTGCCCGTGGCAACGATAGAGCCGAGTTTTGAAGGGCAAGGCGACTACTACCTGGCGCCCTTTGCCTCCCACGGCATAGGGGACGGCAAGGGCGCGAATCTGCCCTGGCTTCAGGCCATTCCCGACCCGCTGACCACGGTGACGTGGCATACGTGGGTGGAGATCAACCGGAAGAAGGCGAAGGAAGAGTTGGACATCAAGGAAGGGGATGAGATTGAGATCACCGGCCCGGGGGGTACAATCCGCGCGCTGGCGTACCTCCATCCCGGCGTATCCCCTGACACCATCTGCATTCCCATGGGCCAGGGCCACACTCACTATGGCGACTATGTGATTGGGCCTGACCTGTACCCCAACAAGGTGGGCGTCGAACGGGGCGACAACGTCTTCGCGGCGCTGGCCGGAGCAAAGGTTGATGGGGCAGGCGCGTGGGCGTGGGCGGCCAGCCGCGTGTCCATCAGGAAAACAGGGAACTGGTCCCGCGTGGCTCGATTCGAGGGGCCTGTGTTCGCGGATTTCCACGGTGTGGAAGAGTTCTGGCCTATCAGGCCGCCCGAAGCCGAGTAGGGGCACTATGTATCGTGGCCCTACGGCCTAGGGCTGCACAGCATCTCTCAGGAGACTGCCAATGGTTTCAACCCCAATAGAGCGGAAGTGGCAGATGGTGGTGGACGTAGACCGGTGCACTGGGTGCCAGGCCTGCGTCGTCGCCTGCCAGGCGGAGAACAACGTTCCGCTGAACTCTGAATCCCATTACAAGCAGATGCGCGCCTTCGAGTGGATACGCGTCGAGCGGTACTGGGAAGGGGAGTTCCCTAATGTGAAGGCCCGGTTCCTGCCGTTCTTGTGCTTTCACTGCAACAACGCCCCCTGCGAGCCGGTGTGCCCGGTGTTTGCCACGTACCATAACAACGAGGGACTTAACGTCCAGATCTACAACAGGTGCGTGGGGACGCGCTTCTGCCAGAACAATTGCCCCTACAATGCGCGTTTCTTCAACTTCTGGGAGCCGGTGTGGCCGGAATCCCTGCGCAATGCCCTGAATCCGGATGTGACGGTGCGGGGGCGCGGCATCATGGAGAAATGCACCTTCTGCATCCAGCGCATCCGGCGAGCGGAGTTGGATGCCAAACGCCGGGGTACGGAAAAGGATGCAGTGGAGCTGAACGTGCAGCCGGCGTGCGCGCAGGCTTGCCCGACGAGCGCTCTCGTTTTTGGCGACATCAAGGCGCCGGATAGCCGGCTGAAGGCTTTTGTGGAGAACAAGCGCCATTTCAGGGTGCGGGAAGAGCTGGGCACGGAGCCAAACGTCATCTATCTGAGCAAGGTTGACCCAGAAGCCAAGGAAGTAGCTGGACATGCATAGCAACGGCCATGGTCATGCTCTTGCACCGCTGCCGACGGTAAGCGAGTTCACCAACGACATCGTTGGCCGCCACGCGCAGACCGGGCCACGCTACAAGCGGGCCCTGACGCTGCTGGGATTTCTGTTTGCTCTGGGCGTGGTGGGATTCATCGCGCGGGCCGTGACGGATGGTTTCGACGAACGGCGGCCGTGGGGCTACTTCGCCGCCACTGCAGCGTTTCTCCTAACGACCGCCGGCACTGCTCCCATTATCGTCATCGGACTGCGGGCGATTAAGGCGCACTGGCGGCGGCCGCTGGTCCGCCTTGGGGAGCTGTACGGGCTGGTCACGGTGCTGATCCTGGCCATGTTCGTTGTGCTTCTGTTCCTTATACCCTCTGCGGTTGATCGCAGGACAATGTATTTCCAGAGCAGCGGGGCGGGCCTGCCGGGGACGGTTGGGAGGATTTTCGGGGCTCCTCATATCTACGACCTGACGTTGCTGACCGCGCTGGTGTGCGCGGCAATCGGCCTGTTCTGGGCATCCACCAGGGGCGACAAGGCGTTGCTGGCCGGACGGGGCGGGAAGGCTGTGGGGAAGTGGTGGGGCACGACCAAGCAGTGGCGTGTGACAACGGTGGGGCTGGGCCTGATTGGCGCGGTGTTCTTCGTGACGGTCGTAGGGTTCATATCGCTGTTCAGCATTGACATGGCCATGGCGCTGGTGCCTGGCTGGCGAGACGCCATTTTCCCTGCCTTCCAGGTCATCACCGGCTTGCAGGGTGGGCTTGCGACCCTCATTGTCTCGGCGTACGTGCTGAGGCGGTTTGGACACTTTGAGAAGTACATCCACATGGACCACTTCTGGGCGGCCAGCAAGCCTTTGCTGGCGTTCTGCCTGCTGTGGTTCTACTTCGGCTGGTCTACGTTCATCATCTACTGGTACGGACGCCAGCCTGCAGAGCAGAGCGTGATGCAGATGCTGTACTTCGGGCCGTATGAGTTCTTCTTCTACGCCGCGTTTCTGCTGTGCTTTGTGGTCCCATTCTTTACGTTGATCTGGAACGGCGTGCGGAAGAGCTGCGGCGGCCCCGCGCTGGCCGCGAGCTTCATTCTTATCGGCAACCTGTGCGATAAGATACGCCTGTACGCGGGCTCTTGGTCGGTGCCCAACAACCTGATCAAGGACCATGCCCTGGCCAGGAGCGATGTTCCGCTGGTGAACTATCCCGACGTATTCGACGTGATGATTGTGGTAGGCGGCATAGCAGGGGCGCTGTTCATAGTTCTGTGGATGGCTCGGCGCGTGCCCATTGTGTCGCTTTGGGAGGTATCCGAGGGGATCCGCCTGCGAGTGGTCCGTCCCTTCCTGAGGACGCGATTGACTGTACTGGGCAAGCCTGAATAGGCGCGATTCGTGTATTGCTCTTGAGGAGCTAAGCTAGGCTATGCAACAACGGGTAACGCTCACCCACGAGAAAATCAACGCGGACTTGCTGAAGAACCCGCTGAAGACGCCCATATGGTACTGGGGAATCATGGCGTTCTTGGGCGGTATTGTCCTGGTGGGCTCCGTGACGGTCGCCTACCTGCTGAACAAAGGGTACGGTCTCACGAACGCGCACCGGCCCATCATGTGGGTCATGCTGATCGTGGACTTCGTGTTCTGGATCGGTATCAGCCATGCGGGCGTCATGCTGTCGGCTATCCTGCGCCTGAGCAAGGCCGAATGGCGGAGGCCTGCCACGCGGGCCGCCGAGGTCCTGACGGTCTTCTCGCTGATGATCGCGGCGCTGCACCCGGTGATTCATGCGGGCCGTCCGTGGCGCATCATCTACTGGTCGTTCCCCTACGACTTCTCCCGAGGCCTGTGGGTGAACATCCGGTCGCCGCTCGTGTGGGACCCCAGCGCCATCTTCACGTACCTGACGGGGAGCACGCTGTTCGTTATTGTGGCGTTGATCCCCGACATGGCAGTGTTGCGGGACCGGACGACCGGCTTGAAGCACAAGGTGTACAACGCGCTGGCCATGGGCTGGCGCGGCACGCCGAGGCAATGGAAGCTGCAGATTGTGGCAGGCTTCCTCCTGTCGGCGCTGCTGCTGCCCGTGTTCGTATCGGTGCACAGCATAGTGTCCTGGGACTTTGCAATTATGATCGGCGTGGAAGGCTACCACGTGACCATCTTCGCGCCGTACTTCGTTATCGGCGCGGTGCTCTCCGGCGTGTCGGCGGTCATCACCATGATGATCCTGATGAAGTGGATGTTCGGGTGGAAGGAGTACATCAGGGAAGAGCACATCGAGAACCTGGCGAAGCTGCTGGTGGTGATCGGCACGGGGTGGCTGTACTTCTTCTTTATTGAGTTCATCTTCGCGCTGTACAGCCTGGAGTCCCAGGAGATTGCGCTGCGGGAGATGCAGGCGTTCTCGTGGCCTTACTGGCCCATTGCCATCGTGTTCATCAGCCTTTCGTACCTGATCCCCATACCTATGTGGATGTTCCCGAAGGTGCGGCGCAACTTCAAGATCATGTTCTGGTCGTCGCTTGTGGTGAACCTGGGCATGTGGCTGGAACGGTTCCTGATCATCGTACCCAGCCTGGCGCGGAAACAGGTGTGGAGCTTCAACTGGAGCACCTACCACCCAAGCTGGGTGGAAGGGGTGATCGTCCTTTCGGCGTATGCTCTGGTGTTCCTGCTGCTGATGACGTTTGCCAAGTTCTTCCCGCTGATCCCGCTGTTCGACATCAAGGAAGGGCAAACGTTGAGCGACGAGATAGTCATTGGCAAACGAAGGGTGCCGGCCCTTCGAGTTGAGGAATAGCCCCGAATCCATAGGAGCACGTTCATGGCCCAGATGCTTGGACTGTTTGAAGAGGACAAGGCTGCATCCGCCGCCAACGCCACAGAGGCGCTGGAGCGGGCGGGCTACAGCAATGAGAACTTCGAGATCCTGACCGGTTCGCCGTATCCTGAAGGGGCGTTTGGCGAGCGGGAAGTGAAGCACAAGCTCTACGTCTTCCCCTTCATGGGGGCGCTGCTTGGCTTCTCCGTGGCAATGCTGATCACCGGGGCGACGCAGGCGGCGTACCCGCTGGTGGTGGGCGGGAAGCCTATTCTGTCCATGCCCGCCATGACCATCATTGCGTATGAGGGGACGATGCTGGGGGCAATCCTGTTCACGGTAATGGGCATCTTCTTTGAATCGCGGTTGCCCAACCCCAATGCCGGTATCTACGATCCGCGCATTACCGAGGGTTATATCGGCATAACGTTGTCGGTTGCGGACGACCGCGTGAACGCGGTGGAGCAGCTTCTGCGGAATGCGGGAGCGGCAGACGTGGTCATCAAGCGATAGGCGGACGTGCATGAACGGTACGATCGAGCCGGTGGAGCGGCCCATGAGGAACATAGTTCGGAGCAGGAAGGCCTGGGTGCTGGCGGTTGCCCTGGCGTCTGCCTTTGTCCTTGCGGGCTGTTCCGGGGGCGGGGCCTATCCCGCAGATTTCTTCTCTGAGATGCACTACAACCAGTCCTACAAGGTGCAGGAGCCGCCCAGTCTGTCCGCCCCGTCCGACTCGGTGCCGATTACGGGGCGCGAGGTCTCCTACACGTTGGCCGAGGCCCGGCAACTGACGAGCCCCGTGGCGGGTGACGCCGCCGCTGCGAAGCGGGGAGAGGCGCTGTTCAGGGTGAACTGCTCGGTGTGTCACGGCGCACGGGCGTTGGGGGATGGGCCAATGGCCGACCGCCTCACCCTTGCCGGGTACAGCGGGAAGCCGGCGAACCTCACCATGTCCGGCCCCATCGGCACGAAGTCCGATGGCGAGGTGTTCCAGGTGATCACCAAGGGGTATCTTGCCGCGTATGAGTTTCCGGTTCCGGCCGGCACCTTCGTGATGCCTGCTTTCGGCAAGGTGCTGTCGGAGAAGAGCAGGTGGGAGATCATCGCCTATCTGCGAACGCTCAACTAGGCGGTTATTCGCGAATGTCCCCAGGAAACCCAGGACACACGTCCTGGGTTTCCGTGCGTGAGGGGCAACGGGTTGGCCCGCTCTGGTATACTGGAAAGAGTATGGTTTCAGGTCGTGCTGTGAAAAGGTCTTTTCCCCTGTTCTCCACGCTGCTGCTTGCGCTTGCCCTTGCGTTTCTGGCGGGGTGCATGACGCAGAGCGCGCCCTCTTTGGAGGAGGAGGCCCAGGCAATAGACGCGGGCCTCATGTGTCCCGTGTGCCCGGCTGAGACGATTGACCAATCGCAAGTGCCGCTGGCCAAGCAGATGCGCGCCATCGTGCGGGAGAAGCTGGCGGCAGGCGAGACCAAGGAGCAGATACAGGCGTTCTTCGTGGAGCGGTATGGGGAGAGCGTGCTGGCCGCGCCTAAGAAGGGCGGCTTCAGCCTGGCGGCGTGGGGGATTCCTCTGGTGGGTGTAGTGCTGGGTGGCGCGACTGTCGCGCTGGTGGTGCGGGGCATGATGCGCAAGCGGGACGCCAAAGAAGAGGCGAGCGAGGCGGCGGGCTCCGGTGACACCGCCGACGCAGAGATGGCGCCGTACCTTCAAGTGGTGGACGAGGACTTGAAGCAGATTCTGGGGCGGGCCTACAAGGCTCCCTCCGGCAATCCGGACAGGCGAGGTTAGCATGGCGCAGGTGGGGACTCTCTCTCTGTACGTGGCCCTTGCGCTGGCCGTGTACGTGATTGCCGGCTCTTTGCTGGGCAAGGCGAGGAGGTCGGCGCAGCTTCTGGAGAGTGCGAAGTACTCGGCGTACCTGGTGCCGGCGGTGCTGGGGCTTGCGACGCTGGCCCTTGTGGCGGCGTTCCTGGACCACGACTTCAGCATTGCGTATGTTGCAGACCACAGCGACCTGGCAATGAACCCGGCCTATACCTGGGTGGCGTTCTACGCCGGCAACGAAGGGTCGTTGCTGTTTGTGGCGCTGGTGCTCGCCGCGTTTTCGGCGGTGGCCATTGCTCTCGTCCCTTCCTCCATGAGCCAGAGTCAGCCATACACCATTGCGATCCTCATGGCCATTGTCGCCTTCTTCATTGGTGTGATGGTGACGCTGGCGAACCCGTTTGACGTCCTGTCCAGAGCCCCCATAGACGGGCAAGGGATCAACCCGCTGCTGACCCACCCCGGCATGTTCTTGCACCCCCCCATGCAGATGACAGGGCTGATCCTCATCTCGATACCCTTTGCCGTGATCATGGGCCAGATGGTGGCCGGCAGGGTGGGGGACGAGTGGGTGGACCTGGTGCGCGTATGGGCGCTCGTGTCCTGGGCCATCCTTGGAACGGGGATGCTGCTGGGGTCGTGGTGGGCGTACACCATCCTGGGGTGGGGCGGGTACTGGGCGTGGGATCCTATTGAAAACGTGGCGCTGATGCCCTGGTTGACGCTGACTGCATTTGTGCATTCGATCATGGTGCAGAAGCGGCGGGGCATGTTCCGCATGTGGAACGTGGTGCTGATGAACATCGCCTTCGCGTTGGCGCTGTTCGGCCTCTTCATCAACAGGGGCGGGCCTGTGGCTTCGGTGCACTCCTTCGCCTCTTCGGCGCTGGGGTGGACGTTCCTGGCCTTCCTAGGAAGCGGCCTGGCGTTCTCCTTTGGCGTGTTCTTCTGGCGGATGAACGCGCTGCGTGCCATGGTGTCGCTGGAGTCCTCGCTCTCGCGGGAAGCGGCGTTCCTCCTGAATAACCTGCTGCTGCTCGGCGTTACCTTCGTGACCTTGTGGGGGGTGATGTTCCCGCTGATATCCGAGCTGTTCCAGGGGACGTCGGTGACCGTGGCCGCGCCCTTCTACAACCAGCTCAACGGCCCTCTTCTGCTTGTGCTTCTCCTCTTGATGGGGATTGGTCCCCTCTTGCCCTGGCGCCGGTCGTCGCTGGCGACAGCCGTGCGGGCGCTGCGCGTGCCTGCCGTGGCGGCCCTGGTGATTATGGCGGCGCTTGTGGCGGTCGGCGTGCGCAACCCCTTTGGCGTGGGCGCTTTTGGCCTGTGCGCTTTTGTGGCGTCCAGCATCCTGCAGGAGTGGGCAAGAGGCGTGCGGGCTCGCAACAGGCGGGGCGAGAACTACGCCGAGGCCTTTGTCAGGCTGATTGCAGCGAACCGGCCCCGGTACGGCGGGTACATCGTGCACCTGGCCATCGTGATGCTGGCTGCGGGCGTGGCCGGCTCTACGTTCTACGGCGTGCAAAAGGACGTCAACCTTGCGGCGGGCGAAGAGGCCCAGGTGCGCGGGTACACGGTCCGGTATCTTGGAGAGCGGACAGTGACGAAGAGCGACCGGACGGAGAGCTTTGACGACTTTGCCGTGACGTTCCCCAGCGGGAAGCAACGGTCTATGACCGCGTGGCGGGCTTTCTATCCGGACAAGCGGATGGCTACCACCAGGGCGGCGATCCGCTCGACGCCGCTGGAGGACCTGTACATCGTGTCAAGCGAGGCGCCGGAGGGCGGACGCGCGGTGTTCCGTATCCTGGTGAATCCCCTGGTGTGGTGGCTGTGGGTGGGCGGGGTGGTCTTCATCTGGGGCACCCTTGTCGCGTTGTGGCCAGAAGGCGGTTTCGTCTTCGCATTTGCTTCGCCGCGCCGCGAGCCAATCCCCGCGCCTGCCAGGACAGAACCATGACGTGGATCATCGGCATCATCCTTGGAGTTATTGCGGTGACCGTGGCGGCGCTGCCTTTCCTCCGCAAGAGGGGCGTAGGAGCCGAGGGGTCTGATCCCGTGCGGGGGCTACAGGAGAGGCGGCAAGCCATCTACCAGGAGATACAGCTCCTTCAGGCGGACATGACCGTGGGCCAGGTGTCTGAGCAAGAGTACCATGACCGCCTGCAGGCGCACCGCATGGCGGCGGCGCTGCTGGTCAGGGAGGAGCAGAGGCTCGTGGACCTGCAGCAAGGGCTTGAGGAAGAGGTGCTGGCAGTCCGGGGCAAGACAAAACAGGATGTAACCGCGTGCCCGAACTGCAGCCGGGCAGCGCCTAGGGGCGCTATCCAGTGCCCGGCCTGTGGCGCAGCGCTGGTGGAGGCTGCCTCCCGTGGTTAGACGACATGGTATACCGGCGGCGGCCGGCGCGATTGCCGCGCTGCTAGCCCTCGTTTTTCTGCTTGGCGCGACGGCCTCTGCCCAGACTGCGGGTGTGGAGGTATCGGGGCGGCTGGTCAACGGGACTGCCGGCGGCCCTGCTCCTGCCGAAGTTACGGTGCTCCTTCAGGCGCTTTCCGAAGGCGCTCCACTTGAATCGCGGCTGGCTACGTCCGACGAAGAGGGGAGGTTTAGCTTCGGGATCATCCCTTCCGGCGCGACCAACTATTTCATCAGCGCCACGTATCTGAATGTCCCGTATGGAGTCGAGCTAAAGCCGGAAGACGATCTCGCTGCTGTTAGCCTGCCGGTGTATGAAACGACGAGCGACATGTCGGCTCTCTCTCTTCCCACCAGCTCGATGCTCGTCATCGGCGCGGAGCCTGAGACGGGCAGGGTGGCATTCATGGAGCTGTCGCAAGTCAGAAACAGCAGCGACCGCACCTTTGTGCCTGACCAGGCCAGCGGCGGCATGAACTTCCTGCGCATGCCGTTGCCGCCGGGGGCGGGCGACCTGGAGGTGCAAACGGAGCTGCCGGAGGGCCAGGCGATCCAGGTGGACAGAGGTTTTGGCATGACGTCGCCGGTGCCTCCTGGGCAGCACGGCGTGGCCTATAGCTACACCGCGCCCTACGATGGGGGCGCTTTTGAGGCGTCGCGGACGTTCCTTCTGGGCGTTGGCCTCTTCCGCGTGCTGGTGCCGGAGGAGTTGGGCAAGGTGACCGCAGCCAACCTGCAGGTGAAGGGCGCTACAAACATTGGGGGCGCGAGCTTCTGGCTGCTGGAAGGCGAGAACATCCCGCCGGGAGGGACCGCGAGCTACGGCATTACCGGCTTGCCCAGGCTGGGCCTGACAGAGCAAGTCCAGACTGCCCTGGGTGGGGACGTGTCGGTCCTGGCGGGGCCAGGCATTGTCGTGGCAGGCTTGATGGCGCTTCTCGCGTTTGGCCTGTGGCGGAGGGCGCCGCAGGCGCAGGCAGCCCTGGCGAAAGTGCCGGACGACCGGCGCGGGCTGCTGCGGGCGGTGGCGTTGTTGGACGACCAGTTTGAGCGAGGCGAGATAGACAGAGATGCGTATGAAAGCCGGCGGGGTCTGCTGATGGGCCGGCTCTTGTCCCTGGCGAGGGCGGAGGAGGCGGGCGCATGAGGAGAGAAGGAGTCCTTGCATGAACCGCCGGGTATGGCTGGTCATGGCCGCGCTGGTGCCCGTTGTGAGCTTGTTGGGCCTGCTTGGCTGGGCGATGGCCCAGACAGGTGGGAAGGCGGGCGGCCTGGGCATCAACAACGTCTTCGGTGAAGTGGACGCGAAAGCTGGCCCAGCGCCTGCTCTTGCGCTGTCCCTCCTGGACGGGCGTGAGATTACTCTGCCCGATTTGAAGGGCAAGGTGGTGATGGTGGACTTCTGGAGCTCCTGGTGTCCTCCCTGTGTTGCGGAGGCGCAGGACCTGGAGTTCACCTATCGAGCGTACAGAGATAAGGGCGTGGAGTTCGTCGGCGTTGCCATCTGGGACGAGAAGAGCGCGGTGCAGCGGCACGTTCGGACCTACGGGGTTTCCTACCCCAACGGCCTGGACGACTCAGGCAAGATCGCTGTGGACTACGGCGTGCGAGGCATTCCAGAGAAGTTCTTCATAGACAAGAACGGCAATCTGGCCAAGAAGTTCGTGGGTCCAGCCTCTCCCGAGACACTGGGCGGGATCCTTGACGGACTGCTTGCCCAGCCTGCGCAGTGAGGGGCCAGGTGGACTGGTGGCTGCTCGGCGGGGTGCTTCTCCTTGCGCTGGCGGCCTGCGGCGTTCTCCTCTTCGTGGCCGTCAAGGCCATTTCCAAGAGGGAGCCGTACCGCTCGTTTCTGAAGCTATCCACGAAAAGCAAGCTGTCGTTCTTCCGCCGGCTTGTCAAGGACAAGCGTGTGCCCCGCTGCGTGAAGGCCGCTCCCTTTATCCTGGCGTTGTACCTGACGATCCCTTTTGACCTTGTGCCGGACTTCATTCCAGTGTTGGGGTACATGGATGACGTGGCGGCGGTGCTATTGACTCTGGCAATCGTGATGCGGTTTACGCCCCGTGCTGTTGTGCAGGAGCTGCTGGAGGAGGCGGCCAAGGGATAGATTTCGGGTGCGCGCCGTAGGGGCGACCCGCCGGGGTCGCCCCTACGGCTATCGCTCCTGAAGCACCTCGCCGCCAAGGGTCATGACGCGGCTGAGGCGGATGATCACCGCGAAGCCGTTGCCCAGCGCATCGCGGTCAAGCTCCTGCTGCACTATCTTCGCCTTCACCGCTTCCCAGAGCGGGCCCTCTTTGACCACGGTAGCCTCGCCGTGGAACTTCCACGACTTTCGCTCCTTGGGGTTGCGGTACATAACGACGACCTTTGGGTTGGCTTCGACGTGCTCCAGGCCGGCCCGCTTCGTGCGGTCCCAGTAGGCCAGGGAGTCGTCGGAAAAGGCCATCATGCTGCCGCGATAGCTGACGCCGGGCTCGCCTGCGGGGGAAGCGGTGGCGAGGATGCAGGGGCAACCATCGGCCAGGTTGTTGTTGATGAGGCGGCGCATCTCTTCGGTAAGCTGAATCACTGAGGCTCCTTTTGGGACGGTTGACCAATTATATGAGGGCTTGTTGACGGGCACAACGGGCAGGCGCGCTTGTTGTCATGCTGAAAGCTTGTGAACAAATGGCCTTCGTCTTGTGGTGTGGCGAACGCAACTGTCATGCTGAGCCATGACGGCAGTCAG
>JACQUI010000037.1 GCA_016210395.1 Chloroflexota bacterium
ACCCAGAAGCGCTGGGGGACTCCCCCAGCAGCCCCCGGCAGGGGGACACAGTCCCCTCGCAACCCTCCTGGTAGGACAGGTAATTGTCGGGCAAAGCCTCCCGCAGGAGAGGGAATGAGTGTACGGGTTCCCCCCGGCAGAGGCTCTGCCCCTGCTAGTCAGCCCTGCGCTTGGCCAGGGCCACGGGGCGGTAGTCGCCGGCCTTGAGCTCGTTGATGAGCTCGCCCAGTGTAGAGACGCGCCTGCTCAGCTCCGTGGCGAAGGTGCCGGTCTCTTCCAGCTTGTGGCAATCGCTGGCGCCGGCGCCGGGCAGGTTGAAGCGCTGGGCGAGCGCGCGGGAGAAGGCGTTCTCCGCAGGAGATCCCCTGCCGTTCATTACCTCAACCGCGTTGACAAGGGAGAAGACCTGGCTCCGGCAGGCCTGCTCCAGCATCGTGCGGTACGTGTCGTCGTTTCCGGCCTCTTTCTCCATGAACCTGCGCCGGTATGGATGGGCGACCACCATCACGCCGCCGGCCCTGTCCACCAGATCCCTGACAAAGGCGGCGCGGTGCATCCCAAAAATGTACCTGTCCAGGCCAAAGACAAGGATGTGGCCTTCCTCAGTCGTGACCTCGCAGCCGGGGAAAATGGGGTAGCTGTGGCGTTTGCTCAGCGCCTCCACGTCCTCCGGTTTCCAGAAGCCGTCGTGGTCGGTAAGGCAGATGCCGTCAATGCCGGCTTCCTTGGAAGCGATCACGAGCTGGTCCGGCGTGAGAAAGCTATCGTCCGATGTGGGATAGGTGTGGGTGTGGAGGTCTATGATCATGGGCCACAGCTAGTTCAACGGGTGGACGGTAGCCAGTGTTACATCCGCCCCAGGCAAAGTCAAGCGAAAGCTCGTTGGCGGCCAGGCCGTTCAGTATTTTGCGCCACGGCTTGCGCCGCTCTGAGCGAGGTCGTGTAAAGGCTGGGCTCTGCGCTTCTTCGACGGGCAGGCCACGAGTCTCCCGGCCACCCCCCGCAAGTCGTAGCGGTCACTTGGGCTGTAGTGACTTTGTGCTCTATTTCACTTGAAGGGCCAAAGATAGGCGTGCTATAGTTACTTGCCAGCCCAGGAGGCTTGTTCTAGAGCACATGTTTGAGGACTACTACCGGCAATACGCCCTGATAGCCATCTTCACCATTGGCGCGATTGCGATCCCAGTGGGTATGCTGCTTATTTCCTGGCTTGCCTCCCTCGTCCGTATCCGGCCCTACAAACCGAGCCCCGTGAAGTATGAGCTGTACGAGTGCGGCGTGCAGCCCATTGGGCCAGCCCGCTGGGCGCAGTTCAACTTCCGGTACTATATGTACGCGCTGCTTTTCGTAGTCTTTGACGTGGAAACGGTCTTCCTCTACCCGTGGGCCATCCGGTTCAATAAGCTGGGTCTCTTTGCTTTCCTTGAGATGCTGGCATTCGTTTCCATACTGGTTATTGGACTGGCCTATGCCTGGCGCAAACGCGCGTTGGAGTGGGAGTAGGAGGCGGCGATGGCAGACGATGCGCAGCAAAGATTGGCCCTTCCACTGTATGCCACGACCTGGGAGCTTGACCAGGCCGAAGGCGCTGAGGTGCAGCGGCTCAAAGATACGGCGTTGAAGCCGCTCGCCGAACCGCTGATCGAGGTGCCGGAAGACCTCCGGCGGAACGTGGCGGTCACGACTGTGGACGCGCTTCTCAACTGGGGACGGAAGTCGGCCGTGTGGCCCCTGTCCTTTGGTCTGGCTTGCTGCTCCTTTGAGATGATCGCCAGCGCCATGTCCCGCTTCGACATTGCCCGCTTCGGCATGGAAGCCTTCCGGGCCACACCGCGGCAGGCCGATCTGATGATTGTTGCAGGCACGGTCACCTGGAAGATGGCCACCGCGGTCCAGCGGCTGTACGCGCAGATGGCGGAACCGAAGTGGGTGATTTCCATGGGGGTGTGCGCCACCAGCGGCGGACCATACTATCAGTCGTACAGCGTTGTCCCGGGCGTGAACCACATCATTCCGGTGGATGTGTATGTGCCGGGTTGCCCGCCCCGGCCTGATGCGTTGCTGTACGGGATCATGCAGCTCCATGAGAAAATCCAGCGGTACAACCTGAAACGCTCGCCCGCCGGCGCATAGGGCGTTCCACTCCCTGGAAGTCGGGGCGCAGCAAGGAACAACGTCCCTCTTCCCTGCCTTCTCCCGTGTGTAGAGAAGGGAACGGTTGCTCGAAGCAAATGAGAGGCCGATGATACGCGAGATAGCGGGAGAAGAGCTTGGCCGCCACGTGCAAACGGCATGCCCGGGAGCAGTGGAGGCGTGGCAAGGCTCCAGCCTCTGGGTCAAGCCGGAGCGCATTTTCGATGTGTGCAGGTTTCTGAAAGAGACCTCCGGCATGGAGTTCGACTTGCTCAACTCCATTTCGGCGGTGGACTACGTCGAGTACTTTGAGGTGGTGTACCACCTGACCTCGACAACGAGATTGCACAGCGCCGTTTTGAAGGCCAGGGTGTATGGGCGCGACGAGCCGTCGCTTCCGTCTGTGGTCGGCCTGTGGCAGGGAGCGGACTTGCAAGAGCGGGAGGTCTGGGACCTGATGGGAGTGCGGTTCACCGGCCACCCGAACCTCAAGCGCATCCTGTTGTGGGAAGGGTATCCAGGGCATCCGTTGCGCAAAGACTATCTGGAAGCGCCCCGGTAGTAGGTGCTATGCCAATCCGGTCGGAACCAGTAACAGTCAACGTAGGGCCTCAGCACCCCAGCACGCATGGGGTGTTCCGCTTGCGTATTACCTTTGACGGCGAGGTCATCCTGGACGTTGAGCCAGTGTTTGGATACCTGCACCGTGGCTCTGAGAAGCTGGCAGAGGAGCGCACCTACACGCAGGTCATCACGCTGACCGACCGCCTGGACTACGTTGCCTCCATGACCAATAACCAGGCGTATGTGCTGGCTGCGGAGAAGCTTTCGGGCATCCAACCGCCGGAGCGTGGGATGTACCTGAGGGTCATTGCCGCGGAGCTGCAGCGCATCGCCAGCCACCTTGTGGCTACGGGGTTCCTGCTGAACGACCTTGGCGCTTTCGCCACGCCGCTCATGTACTGCTTCAGGGAGCGGGAGCGCATCCTTGACCTCTTTGAGATGCTGTGTGGCGCGCGCATCACGCTCTCCTACATGCGGGTGGGCGGCGTGTTCCAGGACGCGCCGGAGGAGTTCTGGCCCGCCTTGCGCATCTTTCTGCAAGACATGCCGGGCTACATTGACGAGTACGAACAGCTCCTTTCCGAGAACGAGATCCTGGTGACCCGGACCAAAGGGGTCAGCGTGCTAACGCCCCAGCAGGCGATCAATGCGTCGGTCACGGGGCCGGTGCTGCGGGCCTCCGGCATGGCGTGGGACCTGCGCAAAATTGACCCGTATGAGGTCTACGGCCGGGTGGCGTTCGCTGTCCCCCTGGGCGCGGCGGGCGACAACTATGACCGGTTCAAGATACGCCTGGATGAGATGCGGCAGAGCCTTCGCATCATAGAGCAGTGCGTTGAGCAGATAGGGCCGGGCCCGGTCCGGGCGAACACGCCCGGTCTCATCCGCCCGCCGGTTGGCGACGCCTACGGGCGCATCGAGGGGCCCAAGGGCGAGCTGGGGTTTTACCTGGTGAGCGACGGCGGCATTGCGCCGTACAGGTTCAAGATACGCTCGCCCTCGTTCATCAACCTGACAGTGCTGCGGGACCTCTTGATCGGCTGGAAGCTGGCGGACATGATCGTGACGCTGGGAAGCATTGACATCAACATGGGCGAGGTGGACCGGTGACGGCCTTCTTGGAAGGGAACGCGCTGTTCCGCAACCTGTATTGCCTGCTGGGGGGCAACGCAGGCAATGCGGTTTCCTGCTCGGGCCGGGATGGCCTGTTGCCGGCGGGATGGGAATGGCTGGCGTTTTCGATAACTGCCATGGTCATAACCGTTGTGCTTCTGAACGTCTTTCTGTTGCTGGCCATGTTCTACACGTACATGGAGCGCAGGCTCCTTGGGCGTTTCCAGGGGAGGATAGGGCCCAACAGGACTGGGCCGTACGGCCTCCTGCAGCCCGTGGCCGATGCAATCAAGCTGCTGACCAAGGAGTCCATCGTCCCCAGGGGGTCTGACGGACTGCTGTACAATCTGGCCCCGGTGATGATGGTTGTCGTCGTCTTCATGGTCCTGGCGGTGATACCGCTGGGGCCGAGCACCTTTGTGGCAAACCTGAACGTTGGAGTCCTGTTCATCATTGCCATCACATCGGTGAACGCGCTGGCGGTATTCATGGCGGGGTTGTCCTCCGGCAACAGGTACGCGATGATCGGCGGCGTGCGGGCCGTCGCACAGCTCATCAGCTATGAAGTGCCCATGGTGCTGTCCATTGTGGGGGTGCTGATCCTGGCCGGTTCTCTTTCCCTCATAGACATCGTGGAGGCGCAGCGAGTCCCCTTTGCGCTGGTACAGCCGCTGGGCCTGTTCATCTTTGTGGTGGGGGCCTCGGCAGAGATGAACCGTCCGCCCTTTGACCAGCTTGAAGCGGAATCAGAGATCGTGGCCGGGTATCACACCGAGTACGGCGGCATGAAGTTTGGCTTCTTCTATCTTGCAGAGTATGCTGCGGTGCTGACGAGTTCCGGCGTCATTGCAACGCTGTTCTTGGACGGCTGGAAGGGGCCTCTCCTGCCGTCGCACATATGGTTCCTGATGAAGGTCTTTTCCCTCGCGTTCTTG
This sequence comes from Chloroflexota bacterium, assembly GCA_016210395.1. GTDB lineage: Bacteria > Chloroflexota > Dehalococcoidia > Lucifugimonadales > JACPCL1 > JACPCL1. Next base: position 4,746 of record JACQUI010000037.1, read on the forward strand.
TTCATCTGGGTGCGGGCAACGCTGCCCAGGGTGCGCATAGACCAGACGATGGCCTTTGCCTGGAAGTTCCTGCTGCCGCTGAGCCTGGTCAACATCTTTGTGACGGCAGGAGAGGTCTTGCTTTTGGGGGAGGAAGTAACGCCAGGGCAGGGGATAGCGCTCTCGACGAGCGATCTGTGGGTGATGGCGGCGATCAACATTCCGGTGAGCATCGGCGGCGTGCTGGCGTTCTCCCGGCTGGTCAGCCTGCGGACGATACGCCACCCTGTTGCCACGCGGGAGCGCCAGGCTGTGGAGGCGGTGTCATGAACGGACTTGGGATCATCAACGGCCTCATTGTGACGCTGAAGAACTTCGTGCGCAAGCCGTTCACCGTCTCCTATCCGGAGCAGCGAATAGCGCAGCACCCGCGATTTCGAGGCCAGGAGTTCACCTGGTATATCGAACGGTGCACGGGCTGCGCAAGCTGCGCCAAGTTCTGCCCGCTGGGGATCATCCGCATCGTGACGCACCCAGGAGGGCAGACGCCCGCCGAAGGCGACTCCTATGCCATTGACGCGTTTGACATTGACCTTGGAAGGTGCATGTACTGTGGCCTGTGCGTGGAGGCGTGCCCGTACGACGCCCTGTTCATGGGCAGCGGCTTTGAAGAGGCCAGGTACCGGCGGAAGGACCTGGTGATCACGGTGGACCGCTTGCGGGATGCGGAGAAGCACCCCAGCACCTGGTTCCGGCCTCAGCTTGAGGCCCAGAAGTATGACCCCCGCAAAAGCGGCCCCATGTCATGGAAGGGCGCGGGCCGTGAGCCGTGGCCCTATCATCTGCCACACCGGCCTGAGAAGGAAGGCGCCGCGCAAGAGGAGACCAAGGCTTGACGGCGCAAGACATCTTCTTCTGGGCGCTGGCGGGCGCAAGCATCGGCACGGCCGTCGCTGTGGTGATGACGAAGAACATTTTCCGCGCGGCTGTGCTGCTGGCAACTTGCTTTCTTTCCATTGCAGGCCTGTTCGCCTTGATGCACGCCGACTTCCTGGCTGTGGTGCAGGTGCTCATCTACGTGGGCGCCATATCAGTGCTGCTGGCCTTTGCGGCGCTGCTGACCCGGGACGCGGAAAGTGGGAACCTGTCTAACAGGTTGTGGGCCCCGGCGCTCGTTGGGGCGGGGTTGTTTCTCGCGTTCCTTGTAGTGGTGGTCCTGAGGACAGACTGGTCGCTTATGGAGTTGACGCTGTCCGCCGAAAGCCTGGCGAAGGCGCGGGAGGTGCTGGCGGCGACACCCATGTGGCTGGCCGGCCTGCTGCTGAATCAATGGGCGCTGCCGTTTGAGGTGGCCTCGGTGCTGCTCCTGGCTGCCATCATCGGGGCGCTGGTGCTGGTGCGGGAGAGGCATCCATGAGCTTCGAAAGCTTCATGCTGCTCTCGGCGGTGCTGTTCAGCATTGGGTTGTACGGCGTGCTGACGCGCCGGAATGCAGTGGCGGTGCTGATGTCTCTGGAGCTGATGTTCAACGCTGTGAACGTTGCGGCTGTGGCGGTGTCGCGCTACGTGACGCCTGCGGCATTGCGCGCCGATCCCGCTTCCACGGCGGACGAGGCGCTGCAGCATGTGTTGACGGGCCAGGTGTTTGCCCTCTTCGTGATCGCGGTGGCGGCGGCGGAGGTCGCGCTGGGGCTGGCCATCGTGATCGCCGTGTACCGGAGCCGAGGGACTGTGGATATGACACAGGTGGACCTGATGAAGAGGTAAGACCTTGGGCGTTCAAGCGAGCAGGCAAGCAAACGTTTCACCCTCACCCGACTGCCGTCGGCCTCTCCCCTCAAGGGAGAGGCGGAACGGTTGTGCCTGTGTAGTCGGCTGTAGACATCCCGCAAACAGCGGGCCAAGGGCTTCTGATTGCTATGTGGGTTGACTACCTGAAAGCGCCGAATCTGGCCACCGCCGAGATGTGGAAGAACATCCTGGAGGGCGAGGGCTTGCCTGCGCGTATCCTGCCTGAAGGCGACATCCTTCAGTGGGGGGAACGCGTGCCCTTTCGGGTGATGGTGCCCCGTGGCCGGGAGCATGTAGCCGACGAGATCCTGAGGAAGCTGTAAGCGACATGATAAGCGAGCTACAGGCCTGGTCTATTCTTTTCCTTCCACTGGCTTCATTCGTTTTCATTTCGTTGTTCATACGTCCCTTCCTGGGGAGCCGCTCGCGTCTCAGCGCGTACGTGACGATCGCCGCCATTGGCCTGGCGTTTCTTCTATCCCTTTACGCGCTGCGCTCGACGGTGAGCAACGGCGACGTGGTTGGGTGGGACTCCCACGTGTGGCTGGCCATTGACGGCCTGGAGATACGCATCGGCATCCTCATGGACCCGCTGACCGCCGTCATGCTGGTGGTGGTGACGGGCGTGAGCCTGCTGGTGCAGGTGTACTCCCAGGGCTACATGAAGGACGACCCCAGCTATGCCCGCTACTTTGCCTTCATGTCCCTGTTCACGGCATCCATGGTGGGCATCGGCATTGCACGCAGCATTATCCAGAGGTCTGTGTTCTGGGAGCTGGTGGGCCTGTGCTCGTATTTGCTCATCGGCTTCTGGCACCAGAGGCCGGCAGCCGCTGCGGCGGCCAAGAAAGCGTTCCTGGTAACGCGCATCGGCGACGTGGGCTTCCTGCTGGCTATCCTGTACCTGTTCATGCAGCGCACTACGCCGGCCTTCGCGGGGCTGGACCCCTTCGAGATACCGAACATTCTCACCGCGGCGGCGGCGATGACCACGACGGCGGTCACATGGACGGCGCTGGGCATCTTTGCCGGCGCTATGGGCAAGTCGGGCCAGTTCCCGCTGCACACGTGGCTGCCGGACGCCATGGAGGGCCCGACGCCCGTCAGCTCGCTGATCCATGCAGCGACTATGGTGGCCGCAGGGGTGTTCCTGACGGCCCGCTTCTTCCCGCTGTTCGAGGAGTCGGCCACGGCGATGACGACGGTTGCGCTGGTGGGCGGATTCACGGCGGTGTTCGCCGCCACTATGGGCCTGGTGATGTTCGACATCAAGCGAGTGCTTGCGTACTCTACCGTGAGCCAGCTTGGCTACATGATGCTGGCGATTGGGGTGGGCGCGCCGGGAGTGGCCATCTTCCACCTCTTTACGCATGCATTCTTCAAATGCCTGCTGTTCCTTGGAGCGGGCAGCGTCAATCACGCCACCGGCACCTTCGACATGCGGTACATGGGCGGCCTACGGAAAGTCATGCCCTGGACCTACGCGACCTTCCTCCTGGGGGCCTTGAGCCTGGCGGGCGTGTTCCCGCTGGCGGGGTTCTGGAGCAAGGACGAAATCCTTGGGTCGGCCTTGAAGCTGGAAACAACGTCGGTGCACACGCTGGTGTTCTGGCTGGCGCTGGCCGCCGTGTTTCTCACGGCCTTTTACATGTTCCGGGTGATCTTCATGACCTTCCACGGAGAGTTCCGCGGAGGAGTTGATGCCGAACACCCCCAGCCTGCGCAGGCGGCTGCCGGTCATGACGCGCACGGAGACAGCCCCATCCAGGAGCAGGCTGTAACTCATAGCGGACACGGAGGGGGGCGTCTGGCGGAGTCGCCGCTGGTGATGGTTGGGCCGATGGCCGTGCTGGCGGCGCTGGCTGTTGGAGCTGGGTACGTTGCCAATCCTCTGGGCGGCCTGGCTGGCATTCCCGCCCACTGGTTTGTGGAGTTCCTGGGCGAGCATGCGGAGACGTTCGACGCCGGTCTTGCGTTGGGGTCCTCGGTAGTGGCGCTGGCGGGCATCGGCCTGGCGTTCATGGTGTACATGCGGCGGTCGCCTTCGCCGGAGTCGGTTGGGAAGGCGCTGGCCGCGCCGCGCACGCTGCTGTTCAACAAGTACTACCTGGACGTCCTCTACGAGGATGTGATTGTGCGGGGCGCCTTTTACAAGGGACTCGCCCGAAGCCTGAACTGGTTTGACCGGGAGGTCATTGACCGGTTGGCCGACGGCATAGGCTGGATAGGGCGCAACGCGGGACGCGCCTTCTTGCCCCTGCAGAACGGCCAGACGCAGGGGTATGGACTGGTCTTCTCGTTTGGCATCCTGGTGATCCTTGGGGCCTATTTCTTGTTTGGCAGGTAGGTAAGGAGCGCGCGTTGCTGACAGCGGTCGTGTTCTTGCCACTGGCGGGGGCTGTGGCCCTCGCGTTGCTGTTCCGCAGAGACGGGGTCGCGCGAGGCGTGGCCCTGGCGCTTGCGGTCGCGGAGTTCGCGCTTTCGATTTTTGCCTTTCTTTCGTACGACCGCGCCCTGGGCGGCCTGCAGCTCGTTGAGCAGCGGGATTGGATAGCGCCCATCAACGCCCAGTACTACCTCGGCGTGGACGGGCTGAGCGCGCCGCTGGTGCTGCTGACGGGGCTGCTGGGCCTGTGCGCTGTGCTGGCATCGTGGAGCGTCAAAGTCCGGGTGCGGGAGCACTTCATCTGGCTGCTTGCCCTGCAGGGCGCGGTGATGGGCGTTTTCACGTCGCTCGACTTTGTCCTCTTCTTCGTCTTCTGGGAGCTCGAGCTTGTGCCCATGTACCTGCTGATCTCCGTCTGGGGGTCCGGCAGGAAGGAGTACTCGGCGCTTAAGTTCCTGGTGTTCACCATCCTGGGCTCCGCGTTCATGCTGGTGGGCATCCTGGTGCTGTACTTCTCGGAGGGCACCTTCGACATGGTGAAACTGGGCCAGACAGCCCAGTGGGCCAACCTTGTCCTGCCTGCCCAAGCGGTGTTCTTCTGTTTCTTCCTGGCCTTTGCCATCAAGCTGCCGACGTGGCCGGTGCATACCTGGCTGCCGGACGCGCACACCGATGCTCCCACGGCAGGCAGCGTCATGCTTGCCGGCGTTCTCATCAAGATGGGCGGGTACGGCATCATCCGCGTATGCGTCACCCTTTTCCCCGGCGTGGCGCGCGACTACGCCTGGCTCCTGGCCGCGCTGGGTGTCATCAGCATCATCTACGGGGCGCTGGTCACGGTCCGCCAGAGCGACCTGAAGCGGCTCATTGCGTACAGCAGCATCAGCCACATGGGCCTGGTGCTGCTGGGCATAAGCTCCGTGGGCGTCGCCGCGGGCAAGGTCAGCGCTGTGGGCCTGAACGGGGCCGCGCTCCAGATGTTCACCCACGGCACCATCACTGGCCTCATGTTCTTGCTGGTGGGGTTCGTGTACGAGAAGGCGCACACGCGGTACATCCCCGACATGGGAGGGCTGGCCGGCCGCATGCCGTTCCTGGCTGTGTTCTTCGTCTTGACGGGACTGGCCTCGTTGGGTCTGCCCGGCCTGAGCGGCTTCGTATCGGAGCTGCTGGTGTTCATGGGGGCCTTCCTGGTGTGGAGCTGGCCGACGGCCATCGCGGTGTTCGGCATTGTGCTGACGGCCGGGTACATCCTGTGGATGGTGCAGCGGGTCATGTTTGGGCCACCCTTGCATCGGTATGAACACGTGGGCGACGCCACCCTGATGGAGGCGATTCCCGTTGTGCTCCTGTTTGCCGCGATCCTTGCAGTGGGCGTGTACCCCGCGTGGGTCACCGACGTCTTTGGAACAGGGATAGCACCGATAGTTGAGCGTTTTGGTTAGCATGAGAGTGACTCACCCTGTCGCCGTCTTCCATTAGGGAAGACGGGCAGGTCTACCCGCTAAGGTCTTCCTTTTGTAGAGGCGAAAGGCTTCAGCGGAGAGGTTAAGGCCGTTGACTGTACACGATTTGTACCTCTTGTCTCCGGAAATCGCGCTGGCTGGAATAGGCGGCCTCGTGGTGTTGCTGGACCTGGTGGTCCGGCGGAAGGGCGTGTTGCCTGCGGTGGCGCTGGCCGGCCTTCTCCTGCCTGCGGCTCTCTCCGTCCTGCTCTGGTCGGACGTGTCCAACGGGGGCCAACTGGCGGGGATCTTCGACACGCTGGCCGTAGACAAGTTTGCCCTGTTCTTCAAGTTCCTGGTCCTGAGCGTGGTTGCGATGGTTATCCTCGGGTCAGCCGACTACGCCTCCAGGTTTCAACGGTACCAGGGTGAGTTCTATGCGCTGGTGCTCTTCTCCGCCTCGGGCATGATGCTGCTGGCCTCGGCAACGGAGCTAGTGTCGCTGTACGTAAGCCTGGAGTTGACCTCGCTTCCGCTGGCCGCGCTGGCCGCTTTTCTACGGGACGAGCGTTCTTCTGAAGCAGGGCTGAAGTTTCTGATTCTCAGCGGCTTGAGCTCCGCCTTACTGCTCTACGGCATGGTGCTGGTCTACGCGTCCACGGGGACGACGCAGATCTCTGAGATTGCCCAGGCGGTGACGGCGGGCGACATGCCCTTTGGCGCATACGGGATCCTGGGGGGCGTGGTCCTCATTGTTGCCGGCTTCGGATTCAAGATTTCCATGTTCCCCTTCCAGATGTGGGCGCCGGACGTCTACGAAGGGGCGCCGACGCCCATTACGGCATACCTTTCGGTGGCCAGTAAAGCGGCAGGTTTTGCCGTTTTGCTTAGGGTCGTATACACGGCGTTTGGGCCGGTCAGCCAGGACTGGAGCATGCTCTTTGCCATTCTGAGCGCGCTATCCATGACCGTGGGGAACCTGGCGGCCATGGGCCAGAGCAACGTGAAGCGGCTGCTGGCCTACAGCACCGTTGCGCACGCCGGGTATATCCTTGTGGGACTGGCGGCCATTGCTGCACGTCAGCCGGTGGGGTCGGAGGGGTTGGGTCTCGGAGGCGTCCTCTTCTACCTTGGCGCGTACGCCGCCACGAACCTGGCAGCGTTTTTCGCTATCATCGCCATCAGCAACAGGACAGGCAGCTACCAGATAGACTCCCTGGCGGGCATGGGGCGCAAGGCCCCCTTCGTCTCGGCGGTGCTGGCCATCGCGCTGGTGTCCCTCATCGGCATCCCGCCCACGGCCGGGTTTATGGGCAAGCTCTACCTGTTCAACGCGGCCGTCCACGCAGACCTGGTGTGGCTGGCACTGGTGGGAGTCGTGAATAGCGTTGTCTCGGCCTATTACTACCTTCGGGTCTTGAAGGCCCTCTACGTTGCTCCGGGTGAAGAAACAGCGGCCTCGGCAACTTCCATGCCGGTGCGCGCCGTAGTGGCCGTCTGCGGGTTCGCTGTGCTCTTCCTGGGAGTGTTCCCTGGACCGTTGCTCCGGCTGGCCGGCGCCGCTGTCTCGGCCCTCTTGCCCGTGGGGTAGGGGCCCCAGCGGCGAACCTGTCTCAGAAGCCCCGCGTGTCTGCCCAGTCCGCTGGGTGGGCGGACACACAGTCCGCCCCTACGAGCACCCTGGAACTGGCCTACTGTGTTGTGTTCCTTGCGGTAAGGCCGCGCTCTATCCATAATGAGGCGGGCGTGGCTTGCCTTTGTGCTTTGCGTGTACGCAACAGCAGCAATGGAGAACGGCCATGACTTCCGGCAGGGTGAAAGGGCAAGGCTGCGATCCCCAAGGAGTGTGGATTGGCAAGCAGGGCGAGACAACGGAGAGACCGGTTCAAGGCGTGGCTGCGGCGGACCAACCTTGGCCCGGTGCTAGTTGCCGTTGCCTTCGTGTGCGCAGCCACGGTGTTGTTCGTACTGTCCCTGCTGATCAGCCGGGTGCTGTCGGACCTCCCCGGCATGTCGTCAGTGTCCAGCGAGTCGCAGGGCCGGGGTGGGGGCGTCTTTGCGCCGACGCCTACTGCCACAACAACTTTCACTGCCGCGCCGACAGGTGACGCCCGGCTTGACGAGCTTCTCACGAGAGTGGCAGGAATGGCCTTGACGACGGTGGCGGGGACAGCAACGCCTGGCGCGCTCCCAACGGCTACGCCAACCGCCACAGGCACACCTGCGCCCACAGCAACGGCCACGTTCACGCCGGCGCCTACCGCATCTCCCACGCCCACGGAGGCAGTGGGACTCCAGGCGGCGGCGACTGCATCCCCATCTCCGACGCCGACGCGCACTCCGACTCCCACGCCGACAGCGGTGCCGGTGTTTCAGTTGCAGGGGGATAGCGTACGGCAAACGGCTGTCTTCGAGATCGCCTCTTCGTCCTGGTTCGTGGAATGGTCTACCGGCGCAACGCAGAGCAACTACAACATGAAGGTGTTGCTGGGCGACCCGGCAAGGCCTGAGATGGAGCGGGAGCTCATGGCGCTGGTGGACGAGCTGGTGGGGGCCAATGGGGTCCACTCTGGAGCAGTTGTCGTGCCGCCGCAATTTGGGCCGGGGAAGTACTATTTCCGGATATTTGGACCGCCCTCCTGGGATGGTGGATGGAGGATCGTGGTGCGGGAGAACCAGTAGGGGGGCGAGCATGCGTTGCATTTTGTAGGGGCGAGTCGGCGACTCGCCCCTACTCCTACCTACCGCAATACGAGCCGCCTGCTGGCGAAGTAGTCCACGAGCAGGTAACGCCCCAGTTGCTCCGGGCCGGTGTAGAAGACGCGCCCACGGTTGATCCGGGTCATGCGGTCCACGAACTCCCGCAGGTGGGGGTTGCTGTCCAGCATGAAGGTGTTGATGGTGATGCGCTGCTGGGTGCATCGCTGCACCTCCAGGAGGGTCTCACGCAGGGTCCGCGGGCTTGGAGGGTATTGCAGGAAGAGTTGGCCGTTTTCCAAATGCGCTGTAGGCTCCCCATCGGAGACCATGATGATCTGCCTGGTTGCGCTGCTGGGAGACCTGGCCAGGAGCTTTTGAGCCAGCGCCAGGCCGTGCTGGATGTTGGTGTAGGGGTCGAACTCGTCCCAGCCCAGGTAGGGAAGGTTCTCCGGCTTGATGTCCCGCGCATAGGTGGAGAAGCCCACGATGTGCAACGAGTCGCGGGGGAACTGGGTGCGGATGAGGTTGTTGAGGGCAAGGGCCACTTTCTTGGCAGCCAGGAAGTTGCCGCGCATGACCATAGAGAGGCTCATGTCCACCAGCAGGACCGTGGCCGCCTGAGGGGTCTCCTGGGAGGAGTACACCTCGAAGTCGGCGGGGGTGAGCTTCAAAGGCACGCCGTCTCCCGACCGCTGGACGGCGTTCATCAGAGTGCGTTGCAGGTGCGGCTCAAAAGCGTCGCCGTACTCGTAGCGCTTCGTTGACTCTCGCTGGGAGAGGCCGGAAATGCCTGTCCTTGAAACGGGATGGCCGCCCAGTTGTGCCTTGCGGATGTGGGAGAAGATCTCCTGCATCGCTTTTTGGCCGACCTTGCGCGTGCCCAGAGGCGTGAGCTCGTAGTTTCGCTCGCCTTTTCGAATGTAGCCAGCGCGCTCCAGCATTTCGCCCAGGGTCCTGATCTGCTCCAGTTGCTGCGCCGCTTCCTCGCCCAGTATCTCCTTGATGGCGCTGCGGTCCACGTCCTGCAGGCTGCCGCCGTGCTGCATGCGGCGGAGCTGCCGCTCGCTATCCTCGATCTGCTGAAGCCGCTCCATGACCTCCAACGCTTCTTGCAGGGTCACCGGCTCGTCGCCGTGGAAGGGGTAGTCGCGCTCGGAGTCGCCTTTCTTGCCCAGTGCTTCCAGGTGTGCGCGGAGCTGCGCCAGCTCTTCCTGCATCTCAGGGTCGCCCAGGGCCGCGTCCATGGCGTCCTGGAGGTCCTGACGCTGGGCGGGAGTAAGGGAGCGAAGAAGGGACCGCATGCGGCCTGCCTGTCGCTGGACCTGCTCCAAGAGGTCGTCCAGGGAATTGGGCGGCTCTTGTCCGAACATGTCGCCGTACTGCCGGCGGAAGCGGTCGAACTCGGTGGGAGGCACGCCCTTCAGGCGCTGCTCCAGCATGTGGTTCAGGTCTGCCAGCATGTCCTTTAGGCGGTCCTTGTCCTGAGGAGACATGCCGTGCAAGCTCTTGGAGAGACTGTCCAGGTGGGAGTCCAGGACGGGCTTCTGGAGGGAGTCCAGCAGCGCCTGGAACTTGTCTCTGGCTTGCGGGTCCATGAACTCGTAGCCCTGAAGCTGCTGGATGCGGCCTGGGGGGTCCTTGGGCAACTGGTCAAGGAACGCGTTGCTGCGGTCTGCCTGCCGGCGCAGGGAGCTGAGGAGGTCCTGAGCGAGCTTGCCAGGGAGAGGGCTATCCTTCGCTTCTGCGCGCGCAGAAGCCTCTTCCAGCCGTTGCTGGATGCCCCGGCGCTCGGTGTCCAGGATATCCTGCAGCTTGCCGGCCAGGCTGTCCATGATTGCGCCGAGGTTGTACTTGGAGAGAGTGGCTTGCCGCTGGCTGCGGAGGCGCTGGAGCAGCTCCTGGACGCCGGGCAGGCGCTGGCCTTCTCTGCCTCCAACGCCCCGCTGCGCCAGAGACCGAAGGGCTTCCGCAACATCCCCGTGGGCCATAAGGTACTCCGCCAACTGGTCCATCACATCCTCTTCAGGAAGAGGAGAGAACTGCTGGCTGCCGTCCCAGCGGGAATACCTATAGGTAGTCATGCTAGCTGCGGTAGCGGAATCGCCCTTCCACTTTGTCGCGGTTCAAGCGGCGGTTGAGGTGCAGGCCCTCCAGGATGAACTCCAGGCCGGAGGCCGATTCTTCTGCCGTTTTCTCGGTGTGGAGCTTTGCCAGGGCCTGCTTCACGCCGTCCATCTCCTTGACCTTGGCCATGTACTGCTGCGAGGGGATCTCGCTGCCGGTTTCCACCACCAGGCCGGCATTGAACTTCTCCACCAGCGGATCGAAATCGCGCGGGTTGAAGTAGCGCCCGAAGATGTTGAGGACCGCCTTGCGGGTGAGGTCGTCCACGATGCGGGGCTCGCGTCCCTCTTCGACGCTCTCCATCTCGATCTTGCCGGTGGTGGAGGCCAGAATGGCAGGGAGGTCGCTGATGCGGGGCGCGCACTTGGCCTCCCCGTTGACGATGGCGCGCCGGAGGGCGCTGCTGATGACCGTCTCGAAGTTGGCGATGGACACGCGGACGCTCACGCCGGAACGCTGGTTGACGTCGGAGCTGCGGCGGGCCAGAGAAGTGAACTCAGCGACGATCTCCTTGATGAACTGGGGGATGACCACCATGCCTTCGATGTCGCCGAAGTCTGCGCGCTCGTGGTCAACGATGCTGATCTCTTCCTCGATGCTTCTAGGGTAGTGGGTACGGATGTGGGCGCCGTAGCGGTCTTTCAGCGGCGTAATGATGCGCCCGCGATTGGTATAGTCTTCCGGGTTGGCCGTAGCGATGACGTAGATGTCCAGGGGCAGGCGCAGGCGGTAGCCCTTTATCTGGACATCACGCTCTTCCATGAGGTTGAAGAGGCCTACCTGGATGCGTTCCGCCAAGTCCGGCAGCTCGTTGATGGCAAAAACGCCCCGGTTGGTGCGCGGAATAAGGCCGTAGTGGATGGTGAGCTCATCGGAGAGGTAGCGGCCCTCGGCCACGCGAATTGGGTCAACCTCACCAATCAGGTCAGCGATGGAGATGTCTGGGGTGGCAAGCTTTTCGCCGTAGCGCTCCTCGCGGGGGAGCCAGGTGATCTCTACGAGGTCTCCCTGCTCGGCGACCTTGTCTCTACAGGCGCGGCAAATTGGGTTGAAGGGGTTGTCATTGATCTCACAGGAGGTGATGACAGGCACCTCCGGGTCCAAGAGGCTCACGAGGGAGCGGATGATGCGGGACTTGGCCTGGCCGCGTTCGCCCAGCAGGATGATGTCCTGGCCGGCCAGGATGGCGTTGGCGATTTGCGGGACGACCGTGTCCTCGTAGCCCACGATACCTGGGAAGATTTGCTCTCCGCTGCGGAGCTTGACCACGAGGTTGCGTCGCATCTCCTCGCGGATGGGAAGCACGTGGTAGCCGCTGGCGCGCAGCTCACGAATGGTCCGGGCCTTCTTGCTGGTCATGGTCTCTCCCTGGCGTGCTTGTGGTGAAAACGCATTCTTGCGGGGCACGCATGCGGTTGAATTCAATGATACTACCAGGGAGAGTGGTGTCAACGAAAGAGAGGAGATGCGTAGATGATAGCAGGGCAGGCGGAGGCCGTCGCAGAAGCGGCGAAGGGCGCTGCAGGCCGGCTGCTGCTACTCGTAGTAGACGGTTGCCCAGTCGGAATCCTGTTGCTGTGGCTGAGGCCGTGCAGGCGGCTTGCCAGCCGTGCGGTCCAGGCTATGCGTCCACAACTTGCCGATCTGCGCCTCGTTGAGCTGATACCCGCACTGCACGCAGTAGACGTAGTACCCGAAGGGGTCCTTGTTGTCCGTGAGCTCCCCTTTGCACTTTGGGCATCCTTTGAGCCAGAGCATGTTGCCTCCTTTTCTCCTGAAGGCGGGCTGTCGCGTTCCCTGTCCTCGAAGGGAAATGCATACGCCGGCGTCTCGAAGCTAATGCGTTTGACCTATAGAATAGGTCCCTATAGTCACTTACGTAACGTACCAGCAGGTATATGCGCGTATAGGTTGGTCAAACGTTGGGCATAGCATAGGGTGAGATAGCACCTAAATAATTCCTGAAAACCGTGTGGAAGCCGCATGATTTCCCTATTCTGCATACCTGATGATGCTATACTTAGGATTAAGGCAAATGAATCAAAGGAACGCAAGGATGAAACGCGCTAAGACTGACGCAGCCGAATCGCCCTGGGGTGATCTGGTTACCCACGACGGCCTCTTCGCCGTGGACGATAAGCAGCGAATAGTGCACTGGAGCGACAGCGCCCAGCGCATTATTGGGCTCGACAGGGCTGACGTCATGGGAAAACCCTGCTACGAGATCATCGGTGGCCGTGACTACCGGAACTACCAGTTCTGCAGAAAGAACTGCCCTGTCCTTGCGAATGCCCGAAGAGGCCGCCCGACGCCTGACTATGACCTTGTTCTTGGCTCCCCTGAAGAGGGAGACGACAAGTGGCTCAACATGACGGTGGCTGTTCCAAGGCGCGCCCGCTGGCCGTTTGAGGTCGTCCACCTCTTCAGGGACGTCACCCACAGGCGGCATACAGAGGAGTTTGCGCGTAGGGCCGGGTCGGCGTTGAGGGAGCTGCTTTCTGAGGAGATTGAGACACGCCAACAGGAGGAGGCGCCCCGGGTGCCGCCTCCGCCGCCGCTGTCGCGCCGCGAACTTGAGGTGTTGCGCCTGCTGGCAGCGGGCCTTGGCACCCGTGAGATAGCTGACTCGCTGGCTGTGCAACCGATAACAGCTCGCAATCACATCACCCGCGTGCTCAATAAGCTGGGCGTGGATAGCCGCTTGCAGGCGGTTGTCTACGCGTCCCAGCATGGCCTGATCTAGCAAGAGAACGCGGCATCTGGTGGACCATCCGACACAAAGAGATGAGGACGTTCTAACGTTCTCATCTCTTTTGTTTGTCGCGAAATAGGACCCAGAATTCTTGACCAGATTGGTGCAACCGCACCTATTCTTGGCGAGAGAAATCTTGCATGATAGTTGTGATACGCGTCACGAGCAGGCTGCTCATCCGCGCGAACGGTGTGGAGCTTGCCCGTCTTATCTGAGGGAGGTGCGCTCTGAAAAAGGACTTCCTCTTCGCAGCCCTTCTCTGGATCGTCGTCAGCGCTGTGCTGGAACTGGTCATCATACCGTGGGACCTGTTCCCGCTTGCCGCCGCTGAGGAAGCGGCCATCGTGGACGATGCTTTCAAGCTCCTCATGATACTCGGAGCCCCTGTCTTTGCCTTCGTGGTGGTGACGGTCGTGTACAGCATGCTGCGCTTCCGCCGGAAAGGCGAGCCCGCCGGAGACGGCCCGGCCGTCCACGGCCCCCGTCCGGTCATCCTGGCATGGCTGGCGGTGACCGGCGCCCTTACCCTGCTGGTCATCATTACCCCCGGCATCACCGGCTTGCGAGAGCTGCGCGCTCACGCCAACGAAGCGCCTGATCTTGTAGTGCAAGTCCAGGGCGTGCGATGGATGTGGCAAGCCACCTATCCGGAGCATGGGGTCGTCTCCTATGACGAGCTTGTGTTGCCGGAAGGAGAGCGAGTGCGTTTCGAGGTGACATCCATAGACGTGCTGCACTCCTTCTGGGTCCCCGCCTTCCGTGCGAAGATAGACGCTGTCCCAGGCAAGGTCACCACGACCTTCGCGACGCCAGACACCCTTGGGTCTTTTCAGCAGGACGTGAACATGCGCATTCAATGCGCCGAGCTTTGCGGCCTGGGCCACAGCGTCATGCGCCTTCCGGTGCGCGTGGTCACGGAAGAGGAGTTCGAGGCCTGGATTTCAAAGCGTTCCGCTAAGTAGCGGGAGGTATGACCATGGCGTTTCTTCCTCTGATCAAGGCAGTGCTGTTTGCGGCCATCGGCTTTGCCGTGGGCGCCGGCGGTACGGCGGTGGTGGGAAGACTGGCGGGGATTGAGGCAGTCTCGGCAGAGCCTCTGGTGACCATGGGATACGTGCTGGCGCTGGTGGGCTGGCTGTTGGGGATCGGCGTGTGGGACTCCTGGGCCAGGGAGTGGGTTGGTCTGAAGCCCAAAGAGCAGCTTCACCAGGGCTGGGCCAGGTTCTTGCGCTTCAACACGGACCACAAGGTCATTGGCGTGCAATACCTGGCGACCATGGTTGTGATCCTGCTGCTGGCAGGCGCCCTCGCGATGCTCATGCGAGTGGAGCTGGCTGCTCCAGGCGAGACGGTCATGGGCGCCAAAGACTTCAACACCACCATGAGCATGCACGGCATCATGATGGTTGCGGTGGCGGTGGCCACGGTGATGGGCGGCTTCGCCAACTTCCTGGTGCCGTTAATGATTGGCGCCGAGGATGTGGCCTTCCCGCGCATCAACGCGCTGAGCTACTGGATCGTTCCTCCGGTTGCGTTGCTCTTGCTGGCGGCCCCGCTCATGGGCGGCTTCGACGCCGGCTGGACGGCCTATCCTCCTCTGAGCGTTGTGAATGCATCAGGCCAACTTCTGTTCCTACTGGCATTCCTCACCTTTGGCTTCTCGTCAATCCTCGGCGGCCTGAACTTCATTGTCACCATTACCACCCTGCGCGCGCCGGGCATGACGTGGGGCCGTCTCCCCATCTTCGTGTGGTCCATCTTCTCGGCAGCCATCATCAGCCTGACAGCCACGCAGGCTGTGGCCCTGGGCCTGTTGACTGTGATACTGGACCGGGTGGCGGGCACCTCCTTCTACAACGCGGCGGAAGGCGGCAACGCGCTGCTCTACGAGCACGTCTTCTGGTTCTACTCCCACCCTGCCGTGTACATCATGATCCTCCCGGCATTCGGCATCGCTCTGGAGATGCTGACGCACTTCTCCCGAAAGCCTCTGTTTGCCTACAAATGGGTTGTGGCTTCGTTCCTGACGGTGGTGGCCATGAGCTTCGTCGTGTGGGCGCACCACCTGTTCACCAGCGGCATGAGCAACTACCTGCACCTGCCCTTCATGGTGACGACCGAGCTGATCTCCATACCCACGGGCATGGTGTTCCTATCGGGCATCGGCACTATCTGGCAGGGCAAGCTGTGGCTGAAGACGCCGATGCTTTTCGCCCTGGGCTTTCTGATGAACTTCGTCATCGGTGGCGTGACGGGCATCTTCCTGGCGGACGTTGCCACGGATATCCAGCTACAAGACACCTACTTCGTGGTGGCGCATTTCCACTACACCATCATGGGCGGCGAGATCTTCGCCATCATCGGCGCGCTGTACTACTG
>JACQUI010000035.1 GCA_016210395.1 Chloroflexota bacterium
ATCTAGCCGTATCTGGGATGTAGCCAGACAACATCTTGACGATTCCGCCGGTTGCGAATATAACAGAGGCGCGGCGCATTGGAAAAACTCGATGTAGCCAGAAGAAACGTTGTTTTCGTATCTGCTCGCCTGGAAGTTCGGGCTAGTGGCTGTGCCCCCATCCGCCGCCACCGGGGGTCGAGATGCGCAGCACGTCGCCCGCCTCGGCATCTACCGTGGCCTTGGCCGTCAGGCGCACTTCCTCTACGCCCTGGCGCAGGAAAGCGTTCTCGCCGGCCTGCCCGGGGCCGCCGCCCTGAAGGCCGTAGGGCTGGAAGCGCCTGCGCTCCGAGATCACCGTCACCCTCGCCGGCGCAAGGAACTCCATCTCGCGGATGACGCCGTCGCCGCCGCGCTGCGCGCCACTGCCGCCGGATCCGCGCCGGATGGCGTACCGTCGCACCCGCAGGGGGAACTGGAACTCCATCGCTTCCACTGGCGTGTTCAGCGTGTTGGTCATGTGGGTCTGCACAGCGTCCAGGCCGTCCATCCCCGGCCGCGCGCCCATGCCGCCGGCAATGGTCTCGTAGTAGACGTAGGGCGTGTGGCGCTCCGGGTGCTCGCCGCCCACCAGCAGGTTGTTCATGGTGCCCTGGCTGGCGGCCGGCACGCGGTCCGGCAGGGCCTTGGCCAGCGCGCCAAACAGCACGTCCACGATGCGCTGGCTGGTCTCCACGTTGCCGCCGGACACGGCGTGGCCCGGCGTGGGGTTCAACAGGCAGCCCCCAGGTATGGCGAGCTTCAGCGGCCGGGCGCAGCCGTGGTTGGACGGGATGGCCGTCTGCGCCAGGCAGAGGAAGACGTACAGCATGGCGGAGCGGGCGACGGCGACGGGCGTATTGATGCACCCCCTGCGCTGGGCCGACGTGCCGGCAAAGTCGGCGGTAGCCTCGTCGCCTGCGATGGTGACGGTGACTGCGATGGGCACTGGCTCGTCGGAGATGCCGTCGCCGTCCATGAAGTCGCGGAAGGCGTAGGCGCCATCGGGGATGGCGGCGATCACCGCCCGCATGAGGCGTTCCGAGTAGTCCATCAGCGCCTCCATGTGCTCCCGGGCGACGCCGAGGCCGTAGCGGGCGACGATCTCCTGGAAGCGGCGCTCGCCCGTGCGGATGGCGGCGATCTGCGCGGAGAGGTCGCCGCGCCGCTCGATGGGCGTGCGGGAGTTGCGGCACAGCAACTCCACGACTTCTTCGTTGATTGCGCCGCCCCTGGCCAGCCTGATGGGAGGGATGATGAACCCCTCCTGGTGCAGCTCCGTGGACAGCGGCAGCGACCCTGGCGTCATGCCGCCGATGTCGGCGTGGTGGCCCCGATTGGCGACGAACCCGCCCAGGACCTGCCCGCCGCCGTCCTCTACAAACACGGGCGCGACCAGCGTGATGTCCGGCAGGTGGGTGCCGCCCAGGTACGGGTCGTTCACCATGACGATGTCGCCGGGCGTGAAGTCGAAGCGGCCCAGGGCGGCCTCCACCGAGGCGGGCATGGAGCCCAGGTGGACGGGGATGTGGGCGGCCTGGGCAACCATGCGGCCCGTGTGGTCGAAGAGCGCGCAGGAGTAGTCGCGCCGCTCCTTGATATTAGGCGAGTAGGCCGTGCGGCCCAGGGTCACGCCCATCTCCTCGGCAACTGAGACGAAGAGGTTCTTGAAGACCTCCAGGCTGATGGCGTCTACGGTCATGTTGCAACCTCACGCGGTGGGCGTTGACCTCTCCCCCTTGCTCCCCCTCTCCGCTGCGGAGAGGGGAAATGCCCCCTTCCTTAAGGGAAGGGGGCTAGGGGGTTAGGTCACTCCTCCAGGTAGTTGCGCTGGACGTCCGTGGTGGGGAAGATGGCGAAGATGGTCGCGGGCCGGCCGCTGTTGTTCCGCAGCCCGTGGACGACATCTGCCGGCGCGATGATGGTGTCGCCGGCGCTGACCCGCTCCTCCTGGCCCGCCATGAGGGCGGTCAGCGAGCCGCTGAGGATGACCATGCACTCCTCGTGGCCTGGGTGGGTGTGCAGGCGGACGCGGCTGCCGGGCGGGATGGTGATCTGGGTCACGGTGAGGGAGGTAGAGCCCAGGTTGGCCCTGGCAAGAGGCTGGGCGGTGTTGCCGGCCAGGTCCTCAGCGGGCACTTGTCCCTTCTTGACGATGGGCATGGCGATGCGACCTCCGCAAGCGATGAAATAGCGCGCGTACAGTATAGCGGATGGAGGCACAGAAGGCGGATACTGTTGGCGGCGGCATGTGCGCTTCCAGTGACCGTCCATGTGGTTGGTATGTATGTTAGTATGTACGTAGGTTGGGAGGAGGCATCGAATGGCTACGAGCGCTCGAATCAAGGTTGCCGACCAGGTCTGGATAGCCGTGGCCCTGCTCCAGAAGGAAACTCCTGAAGCCGAGGGGTTCACCGTGTCGCAAATCAAGGACAGGGTGCGCCAGGAGTTCGGAAGCGTTTCCCCCGGCATCGAGACGCAGGTGCGGCAGCATTGCCTTGCGGAAAAGGAGCCGAGGCCAGGGCGCTACCGCATGCTGACGAAGGCGGGCAGGGACAAGTACCGCCTCTTCCGTGAAGGCGACTTCTACCATCCCGACCGGGAGAATACCAAGACCATGCCCAACCCGGAAGGCATTCCAGAAGAGTACCGCGCGTTGCTCATCTGGCACGAAGAGGAGCACAAACCGGGGGTCAAAGTCTTTGGGCCGGAGGCGCTGGCCCGCTGGCTAAGCATCGAACCCGTCAGCACTGGATTGACTGATCTCAGCGTCAACCATGATAAGTATCTAGCTGAGGACTATGTTGAGCACCATATGGCAAAACGTTCCAGGGGGCCAGAGGCAAAGAGCCGTGCTCCTGGATAGTGGGGCGATTTTGGGCCTCTACAACAACAGCGATCAATGGCATGACCAAGCTACAGAGGGATTCTCCAGACTTGCGGCGGAACAACGCCTTATCTGTGTCACGGACCTGATCATCGCTGAGGCATACAGCCTATTGATGCAGCGGGTCAGTGAATCGGTTGCGCGTGCATGGCTTAGTATTGCTGATACGTATGGGGTGGTCTACCACACACCCCAGTATCATAGAGCAGTCGTAAGTCTCTTGCAGACCTACCAAGGGCATGGCTATTCCTACGTAGATGCCTTCTCATTCGTTACAATGGAAGAGCAGAGACTTCGTCTCGCCTTCACCTTTGACTATCATTTTCAGGACTATGGCTGGGAGATTTTCCCCGAGCCGCTGTAGTCCGCACCCAGGTTGCACACTCCACTGGCAGGAAACCTACGACGCTGGCGAATACCTTACGCAAAGGGGACAATTCGTTATGAACCTTTCACGCTCTCAGGCACTCCTTGCCCAGGCCCAGCAGCTCATTCCCGGCGGCGTCAACAGCCCGGTGCGCTCCTTCCGCGGCGTCGGCGGCACGCCCCCCTTCATCCAGCGCGGCCAGGGGGCCTACCTGTGGGACGTGGACGGCAACCGCTACACCGACTACGTCTGCTCCTGGGGGCCGCTGATCCTGGGCCACGCCTACCCGGATGTGGTGCAGGCGGTACAGCAGGCGGCGGAGCGTGGCACGTCCTACGGCGCGCCCACCGAGGGCGAGGTGGAGCTGGCCCGCATGATTAACCAGGCGTTTCCTTCCATGGAGCTGGTGCGGCTGGTCAGCTCAGGCACAGAAGCGGCCATGAGCGTGATCCGCGTCGCCAGGGCCTACACGAACCGCTCCAAGGTCATCAAGTTCGCAGGGTGCTATCACGGCCACGCCGACGGCCTCCTGGTGCAGGCCGGCTCCGGCGCCGTGACCCACGGCATCCCCGACTCCGCGGGTGTGCCGGCCTCGTACGCCCAGGAGACGCTCGTCGCCGACTACAACGACCTGCCTTCGGTGGAGCGGCTGTTTTCGTCGTACCCCGGCCAGATAGCGGGGATCATCGTGGAGCCGGTGGCGGGCAACATGGGCGTGGTCCCGCCCGCGCCGGGCTTCCTTCAGGGCCTGCGGGACGTGACCCGCCAAAATGGGGCGCTTCTCATCTTCGACGAGGTCATCACAGGCTTCCGTGTGGCCTACGGCGGCGCGCAGGCGCTGTACGGCATCAGGCCGGACCTGACGTGCCTTGGCAAGATCATTGGCGGCGGGTTGCCTGTGGGGGCGTACGGCGGACGCCGCGACATCATGCAGGTGGTGGCCCCGCTGGGGCCCGCATACCAGGCGGGCACGCTTTCCGGGAACCCCCTGGCCGTGGCGGCAGGCATCGCGGCGCTGAAGGCGCTGCAGCGCCCGGGCACCTACGAGCGGCTCGAAGGGCTTGCTGCAATGCTGGCCCAGGGCCTGCAGCGGGTGGCCAGGGAAGCCGAGGCCCCGTGCGCCATCAACCGCGTCGGCTCCATGCTGACGGGATTCTTCTGCAACGGAAGCGTTACATCCTACGCCGACACCCAGCGCGCCGACCGCCAAGCGTACGCCCGCTACTTCCACAAGATGCTGGAGCGCGGCGTCTACCTTGCGCCGTCCCAATTTGAGTCGGCGTTCGTCTCTCTGGCGCACACGGAGGCGGACATCCAGGCGACTCTCGATGCGGCCAAGGCGTCGCTCTCCTAGCAGCGCGAAAGTGGAAGATTGCAGCAAGCGTAAGTCGCAATAGACATGGCTGTAGGGGCACGATATATCATATCGTGCCCCTACGTTTGTGCTACCCCTACGAGATGTTCCAGAACCGAAGGGTCAGCCCAATTCCTGAGACATCTCTACGCAACCGCCTGTACCCTACGCCCTGCCCCCGGGCGTGGCCAGCTCGCGTTCCAGCCGCGACTGAAGGTCAGCCAGCCCAGGGCTGAGGTGGACGGGATAGGCAGGGGCCTCACGCAGCGCCTTGTGCTGCTCAGGCAGGCGGGCGAACTCTTCTCGGAACCGGCGGCGCACCTCCTCCAGGGAAGGCGGCGCTCCGAGCATGCGCCCATCCTCCATCGCCTTGACCAGCAAGGGTTCCCCGGCCCCGTTCAGGGCCTCGTCCCGCAACGCGAGCGTGTCCTCCAGGAAGCGGCCATCTGGGCCGCTCCGGCGGTACACCTGCTTGCGGTGCGCCAGTGTCACCTTGTCGCTGCTGAGCTTCAGCACGGGCCGTCCCGCGTATTCCACCAGCTTGTAGGCAATGTCCATGAAAGGGGCGTCGGCGGAGACGCCCATGCGCGTGCCCACGCCGAAGCCGTCTATGGGCGCCTCCGCCAGCAGCAGGTCAGCCACCTGGTATTCATCCAGGCCGCCGCTGGCGAAGATGGTTACGTAGGGCAGCCCGGCCTCGTCCAGCACGTGCCGTACCTGGCGGCTGAGGGCAAGGAGGTCGCCGCTGTCCAGGCGCACCGCCCGCAGCCGGTGGCCCGCCTCTTCCATCTCCTTTGCGACAACCGCCGCTTTCTGCGCGCCCTCCACAGTGTCGTAGGTGTCGATGAGGAACGTGGAGCTATCGGGAAACGTGCGGGCGTAGGCGCGGAAGGCGTCGATCTCCTCGGGGAAGCTGGTGACGAAGGAGTGGGCCATCGTCCCCGCAATAGGCATGCCGTACGCCTTGCCTGCCAGGACGTTGCTGGTGGCGTGGAACCCGGCGATGTAGCAGGACCGCGCCGCCTTCATGCCTGCGTCTGCGCCGTGGGTGCGGCGCAGGCCGAAGTCCACCAGGCGGCGTCCCCGTGCGGCCCACGCGCAGCGGGCCGCTTTGGTCGCCAGCATGCTCTGGAGGTGGACCTGGTTTATGACGTAGGTCTCGACGAGCTGGGCCTCGGCGATAGGCGCGGTCACCTCCAGGAACGGCTCGTTGGCGAAGAGGACCCCGCCCTCGGGCGCGGCCCAGACCTCGCCGGTGAACCGGAACCCCTCCAGGTAGGAGAGGAACGCGTCATCGAAGATCTTCGTGGAGCGCAGGTATTCCAGGTCCTCGGAAGAGAACCGGAGGCGCTGGAGGTAGCGCAAGACGTCCTCCAAGCCGGCGACCACCATGTACCCCCGGTCCGGGGGCAGCCTGCGCACGAAGAGGCTGAACGTCGCCCGGCCGTTCATGCCCTCCTTCATGTAGGTCTGGGCCATGGTCAACTCGTACAGGTCCGTGAGCAGCGCCCACGGTGAAGGGTCCGATACGGTCATGTGCCGGCTCCCATGCAAAGCTAGGCGCGACCATTACTGAGGAGGTCGTTGGTAGGCAGACCTTCTCCCTCACCCGCTCAGTCCGCTCCTATCGTCTCGTCGCGCACCAAACGAGTCTACTTACCAACGCAAGTAGTAGTATGTTGCCGCCCGCTGAGGGTGTCAAAAGCCTGCTACACCTTGGGCAGGAAGAAGAAGTCGTAGCCCAGGGAGCAGGCCACGGCCACCCCCACGGCGCGCAGTGTCTTGCCCACTATGGTAACGACAAGAAATTGCCACAGGGGCATGCGCGTTGCCCCTGCAATAAGCCCCACCACGTCGAAGAGCGGAAGGGGAATCAGGGCGAAGGCCAGCACCACCAGCCAGCCGCAACGGTCCATCCATGGCTTGACGCGCTTGTACAGCCGGCTGCGCTGCGCCAGGTCGCTGCCGCTGAAGCCCGCCACGTACCCTGTCGTCTCGCCCAGCGCCTGTCCCAGGCCGCCGGCCATGCCCGCAAGCACCGGCGAAAGGGTTGCCCCGCCATAGCAGATGGCGAGGAAGGCGGGCACAGGCAGGATAATGGAGGCGTTGCCCAGCAGGGAAATGAGGAAGAGCGCCGGGTATCCCGCCGTCTCCGGGTCGCCAAGCCTGCTCTGCAGCAGCAGGGCGGCCACCGACACGATGAGGACGGCCACAAGGGCTAACCTGCGGAGAAGACGCCCGGTCAGGCGCCCCTTCTTCTCCCGGGCTGGGGCTCCCTCGGAAGGTGTGGCCATGTCAGGTGGCTCCATGGCGGGAACGCGCGGTCGCGTCCCCAGCAGCGCCGCAAACGCGGCCGGCGAACTCCAGCACCATCTGATTGAACTCTTGCGCCTTCTCGACGTTCGGCAGGTGGCCGCACTCGGGAAGCACGTGGACCTCCGCGAGCGGCTGCGCAGCCTGCGCCCGAAACGCGTGGGTCACAGGCAGAATCCTGTCTTCTTTTCCCCACACGATAAGCACCGGGCAGGTCGCCTGCTTCAACGCCTGCAACTGCACCACGTCCCTCCTCAGACCGCCCAGGCCCACGCTACTGCGCAGCACCGCCAGCGCCGTGTCCTGGATGCCCGGCGCCGAGGCCATGGCGTTGATCTCGGCGACCATGTGGGGATCGATGGCCTCCGGACGGTAGAAGAGGCTGGGGAGGAAACCCTCGCCTGTGGAAGGGGCGAGCCTCGCCAGCAGGGGCCCCGCCACAGGCAGCGCCGCGAGACGCATCGCCAGGGACACGTCCCGCCCCAGGCCGGCGGGGCTCGCGAGGGCCAGGCCGGCCACCATCTCCGGGTGACGCGCCGCGACCGCCAGGGCGACAAGCCCTCCCATCGAGCTTCCTACAAGCACGGCGCGCCGCAGGCCGAGAGCGTCCATGAACGTCACGACGAAGCGCACTCCAGCCGCAAGGGAGTAGCGCACGCCCGGCGTGCGCGAACCACCGTGTCCGGGAAAATCAGGCGCGTAGACAGCGTACTGCTCCGCCAGCGGACCGGCGTTAGGCCGCCAGATGACGTGGGTAGCGCCCAGGCCGTGCAGCAGCACCACCGGCGGACCGCTTCCGGCCGCGCCGTACCGTGTTCTTCCCAGCCCCGGCAAGTCGATATCGTATGTCTGCAAATCCTTGGGCCTCGCAGTTGTGATTATACCAGGGGCGTGGTTGGGAAACGGGGGAAGGGGAACTGCATGCTATAATGGGTTGCTATGGTGCGCATCTATACGCGGCGCGGGGACACCGGGGAAACGGGCCTGCTGTATGGCGGGCGCGTCTCCAAGGCTGACCCGCGCTGCGAGGCGTACGGCACGCTGGACGAGGCCAACGCCGCCCTGGGCATGGCCCGGGCCCTGTCCCAGGACACCAGGATGAAGGCGGCGCTGCTCCAGGTGCAGCGAGAGCTGTTCACCGTGGGGGCCGAGCTGGCTACAGCCCCAGCGGACTACGATGACCTGCGCCGCCACTTCTCGGTAGTGACGCCGGATATGGTGGAGCGCCTGGAGCGCATCATTGACGAGCTGGACGAGGTTGTGCAGTTGCCCCGCTCCTTTGTCATTCCCGGGGCATCCGGCGCATCGGCTGCGCTGGACCTAGCCCGGACCATACTTCGGCGCGCGGAGCGGCGCACCGTGGAGCTGAAGGAAGCAGGCCTTCTGGCGAATCTGGAGGTGCTGCGCTACCTGAACCGGCTTTCAGACCTGGTGTTCATGCTGGCGCGGTACGAAGACCGGGCGCTGCCCAAGGAGCTGCTTACGGGCGAAGGGACGGCGCCGCCTTCAGCCTAGCCTCTCCAACCAAGGGAAACCCGATAGGCGTCTGGAGTGCAAGCGCAGTAGCTATCAATGGACACAGGCATCGTCATAGTGGACTACGGCGCGGGAAACCTCCGCAGCGTCGCCAAGGCGCTGGAGAAGGTGGGGTTTCCTGGCAAGGTCACGCAATCGTCTCAGGAGGTAGCGGCAGCCCGAGGCGTCGTCCTGCCGGGCGTCGGCTCGTCCGGAGCCGCAATGGCGGCGCTGGAGGAGCGGGGGCTTGTGGAGCCGCTGCGGGACGCCGCCCTCAGCGGGACGCCGTTCCTTGGCGTGTGCCTGGGACTGCAGCTCCTCCTTGAGTCGTCGGAAGAAGACCCAAGGCCGTGCCTAGGCGTCGTCAAGGGAAAGGTGCGGCGCTTTGGACCAGGGCTGAAGGTGCCCCACATGGGCTGGAACCAGGTCTGGTTCACACGGGAGCACCCCATCGCGGAAGGCGTCGCCGAGGGGTCCTTCTTCTACTTCGTGCATAGCTATTACGCCAGTCCGGAAGACCCGCCCCTGGTCCTTGGCAGGACCGACTATGGCATACAGTTTTGTAGCGCCCTGGCCACAGGCAACGTTGTGGCTACCCAGTTTCACCCTGAGAAGAGCGGCCCCGTTGGGCTGCGGCTGTACGAGAACTTTGTGAAACTGATGGTCTTGGAGGGTGTCAGGGCTCGTTAGCCCGCACACACACATTGGAAATCATTCCTGCAATAGATATCCGTGGCGGCAAGGTTGTCCGCCTGTACCAGGGCGACTACGGCAAAGAGACCGTGTATGGCGAGGACCCCGTCGCCGCGGCAGTGCGCTGGCAGGAGGAGGGCGCGCCCCGCATCCATGTGGTTGACCTGGATGGCGCCCGCAGCGGCCAGCCCGAGAACCTTGCGTCTATCAAGAGCATCCTGGATGAAGTGGACGTGCCCGTGCAGGTGGGCGGGGGCATCCGGAGCCTTGAGACGGCGGAGAAGCTGCTGGACGAAGGCGTTCAACGCGTTGTCTTTGGCACGGCTGCCGTGCGAGACCCGGACCTGGTGGCCAAAGCGTGCGCTCACTTGGGCGGTGACGCAGTCGTCGTAGGCGTGGACGCCCGCGACGGAATGGTGGCAGTGGAGGGATGGACTGAAGGCACCTCAATCAGAGCAGAGGCGCTGGTGCGGGCCATGGCCCGTGCGGGCGTCCGTCGGTTCATCTTCACAGACATTTCCACTGACAGCACGCTCCGGGGACCGAACCTTGCAGCCGCTGAGGCCCTCATGAAGGTCGGCGGCGGCATCCATGTCGTCTATTCCGGGGGAATAGCCACACTGAAAGACCTGGTGCAACTGGACGTCGTGGGCGTCGAGGGGGTCATCGTGGGAAGCGCTCTGTACAAAGGAGCGCTTCGGCTGCGGGAGGCGGTGGAGCGGTTCTCCAGGTAAGTCCAAGCAATCAATGAGCTAACGGCCCGTTTGACCGTGGAGGTTATCGTATGACTCAGGCTCCTTCTCAAGAAGCAGCCGGGCAAAAGCGCTCCTCGTTGCAGGAGGCGCTGGACGTGCACCGCATCATGTCGCTGGTCCCATTGCGGCCCTACATGGAGCTGGCGGAAGTCAGTTCCGGGCATGGGTTCATGGCCATCCCCCTGGCCAAGTTCGTATGGGATGGCAAGGTGATTGCCGTTGATCCAGACACTGCTGCGCTGGAGCGGCGTGTGGCGGAGGCGCGCCTGGGCAACTTGACGGTACTTCATGGCGAAGGGCAGGCAGTCCCCCTAGGCCCAGGCAGCGTGGACGGCGTGGTGCTGACCCTTTCCCTGCACCAGGCCAAAGAACGGGATGCGATGCTCAAGCAGGCGGGCGCAGCCCTGCGCAAGTCCGGCTGGTGCGCCGTCATCGAATGGCGTGCCGACGCCCCCCAGGGCGATGGGCCCCAAACCGGGGAGCGCATCGCCGAGAGCGAGGTGGAGCGCCTGGGGACCGAGGCCGGGCTGCGGCCCACGCTGCGCCGTGAGCTGAGCGACCAGACCTACCTGGTGCTGCTGACGAAGTAGGCCGCTCCCAGAACGACTCCTGCCAAAAGCTGCATGGAAGTACATTGCGAGTCGAGACGGATGCCCTCATTTCTCCTGGGGAACACCTGAGAGAAGAGATCGGGGCGCGCGGCATCACACAGAAAGAGTTGGCCCATCTTATGGGCAGGCCCCCCCAGGTTGTCAGCGAGATCTGCCGGGGGAAGAGGGAGATCACCGCAGAGATCGCCCTGGACCTGGAACGCGCATTGGAAACGCCCGCCCACATCTGGATGAACCTGGAGTCCCAGTACCAGCTCAGGCTTGCGCGGAAGCGCAGGTCAGTGTCCTAGCTGCTACATCTGGCTGGAAGTTATGCTCACCAAACGCATCATCCCCTGCCTGGACGTGGACGCCGGGCGCGTCGTGAAAGGCGTGCGGTTCCTGGGGCACCGCGATGCCGGCGACCCCGTGGCGCTGGCCGCCCAGTACGACCGCGACGGCGCAGACGAGCTGGTTTTCTACGACATCACCGCCTCGGCCCAGGACAGGGGCATCATGCTGGAGGTCGTCGCCCGCACCGCCGACCAGCTCTTCATCCCGCTGACCGTTGGCGGCGGCCTGCGGTCCGTGGAGGACATGCGGCGCATGCTGAAGGCCGGAGCCGACAAGGTTTCTATCAACACTGCCGCGGTGCAGGACCCTGACCTTATCCGGCGGGGTGCGGAAGCCTTCGGCAACCAGTGCATCGTTCTGGGCATGGACGTGGCGCGTCTGCCGGGCCCGGGCGCGCCGCGCTGGGGCATCCGCACCCACACGGGCGCAGGCGGAGGGCGCGCCACGGCCCTGGACGCCGTCGAATGGGCGGCCCGCGCCGTGGAGCTTGGGGCCGGCGAGATCGTCGTGAACAGCATGGACGCGGACGGCACTCAGGGTGGGTATGACCTGGCGTTGCTGCGCGCCATCTCCCGCGCGGTCTCCGTGCCGGTCATTGCCAGCGGCGGCGCAGGCACGCTGGAGCACCTGTACGAGGCCGTGGCCGTTGGCGAGGCCGACGCCGTGCTGGCGGCGTCCATCTTCCACTTCGGCACGTACACCATCGGCCAGGCCAAGGAGTACTTGGCGCAGCGAGGCGTAGCGATCCGCAGATTGGCGGCCGCTGCCATCTAGGCTCCGGTCTCTTCCCTTGAAGGAGTCCGATTCTGTGGGGGCGAGTCGCTGGCTCGCCCTGTTTTGTGTACGATAGGATTGCTCAGTTCACAATCCTCTTTGGAGCGTGCAATGCCAGGATTTTCCGCCGTCATCTTCGACATGTACGAGACCCTGGTGCAAAACAGTCCCGCCCTGTGGGTGAAGACCTTTGATGAGATCTGCCGCGTGCAGGGGCTTCCGCTCACCGGCCAGCAGCTCTGGGAGAAATGGCGTCCCATTGACCTGTCCTTCCGGGAGGAACGGTACACCCCTGGCTACCCCTTCCGTACCTATGCTGCCTCCTGGCATGAGTGCTTCGTGCGCGTCTTCAAGGAGTTGGGCCGTGGCGATGCAGACCAGGCTATCGGCCTGTCAATGCTGGCCCAGGCCAACCGCCCTGCATACTCGGAGGCCGCCCAAGTGGTCGCCGCGCTGCATGACGCGCGCCCACTGAAAGTGGCCGTCCTCTCTAATGCCGACAACGTCGCCCTGAACGCCCTGGTCCGCCTGCACGGCTTCCCCCTGGACGCCGTCGTCTCCTCCGAGACGGCAAGGGCCTACAAACCCGTGCGCCAAGCCTTTGACCTCATGCTGCAACGCCTGGGCGTGCCCGCAGCCCAATGCCTGTACGTGGGCGACTCCCAGCACGACGACGTGCAGGGCGCAAAGGCGGTGGGCATGCAAGCCGCGTGGATCAACCGGAACGGGGCCAAGCGAGACGCCAAGTACCCGGCGCCGGACTACACTATCAGCAATCTGCTGGAGCTGCTTGCGATTCTGAGCGTCAAGCCAGATTAGTTGGCTCCTGCCCTGTCGAGGTCAAACCAACTCCACAGAAGCCCGATGGCCCACCGCCCGCGCCAGCTTGCCGTCGCGCGTCCACAGGGGCGCGCCTAGCGCCTCCGCCAGGGCAACATACGCAGCGTCATAGGCGGTTATGCTTGCTCTAAGCTCCCAGATACGGGCAAGGTACGGCCTGTGCGGGTGGCGCACAATTCGCATGTCCTGAAGAACTTCAAGGGCCTCCCGACACCTGGAAGCCGTCACTTCCTGCCTGAAGAGAAGGCTGCGCAGCGTCTGGGTAACCTCCAAGTCAACAAGGTGGGGCGCATGCACGTCGCCCGCCTCACGCCTCACCCGTTCGCGAACGAGGAGTCCGGCGTCCGTTCCCAGTAGAAACTCGACGAGGGCCGAGGCGTCCAGGACGATCAACGGCTGTCCCTGTCCTGGCGAATGAGATCAGCTACGCTTACCGAGGGATTTACCCGCTCATGCTTGCTGAGCCGCTCCAGGATTTCTTCCATTGTGGGGCGCTCGGCTATAGCCTCTATCTCGCGAAGAAGATACTCTGACAGGGACATCCCATGTCTGGCTGCCCGCTCTTTGAGGGTGCGGTGTACGTTATCAGGGACGTTGCGGATCTGAACGTGTACCATGCCCTCAGCATAGTTGCATGCAAACTGCATGTCAACCTGCGCGCTGCATCGTCCGGCGGAGGCGCGGCAAGCGACAAACACGTTCGCCCCCTCTATACTTGTTGCTGAGCGGCTTCAGACGCCATAGTTATCCTTAAGCCAGGGCGCAGCAGGCCAGCAATCGAAGACAAGAGCACAAGCATGAAAATCAAGCTAGACCAGCGTGGCCTTGCACCTGCCGTGGTGCAGGACGTGAACACCAAGCAGGTGCTGATGGTGGGCTACGTGAACCCCGGGTCGCTCCGCCGCACGCTAGAGGGTGGCCAGGTGTGGTTCTACAGCCGCAGCCGCGAGGAGCTCTGGCACAAGGGCGAGATCTCCGGCAACTTCCTGAACCTGAAGTTCGCATCGGTGGACTGCGACGGCGACACGCTGCTCTTCCAGGTCGCACCCGACGGCCCGACGTGCCACACGGGCAACACCTCGTGTTTCTTCACGCCGCTCACCGAGACACCCAGGCCAGAGGACTACGAGCGCCACGAGCGGGGCCCGGGCGTGCTGGACGAACTGTTCGCCGTGATACAGGAGCGCAAGCAAGCCATGCCCGAAGGCAGCTACACCACGTCGCTGTTCAAGTCGGGCGTGCCGCGCATTGCCCAGAAGGTCATCGAGGAGGGCGGCGAGGCGGCGCTGGCCGCCGCCACGGGCGACAAGGAGCACCTGCCCCAGGAGGCGGCTGACCTCTTCTACCACGCCCTGGTCCTGCTGGCCGCGGCGGGCGTGACGCCTGAGGATGTCTGGAAGGTGCTGCGGGAGAGGCGAAGGTAGGGGGTCGGCTTCAAACCCTCTTGCCAGGATATGCTGCCGGCTCATCCCCATGAACATCGAGCTTACCGATCACCTCGATCAACTGCTCCGCAGCCTGCTTGATCTCTCGCAGGTCAGGGGCCTTCAACGTGGCCGATGCCTGTGAAGAAGCCGGAGCCAGTTTCCGACGCTCCTCCTTGATTCTTTCGTCCAGCCAGCGCTTCATAAGCGCCTGGTAGGCTACGCCTTCCCGTTCGGCAAAGGCTTTCAGCACATCCAGCATTGCCGCAGGCAGCCGGATGCTGATGGCTGTGGCGGCCTTTGCCTGGGGGACCGCATCGGGGGCGTCTTTCCAACCTGTCGCGGGCATAGAGCCTTCGTCCCAAGCCCGGGCCTCGCGTTCCAGTTCTTCTTTGCCCGGTAGCTGCATCACTTGAACCTCTCCCAATACTTGACGCCTTCCTTGGGTTCAAAGGCAGTGATAGGCATCAAGTGTCTTACCCCACTCTCGGTCCAATCCTGGCAGACAATGAACAACCATCTGTCCAATCGCGTTGCGCCCCAGAATAGTGTCCGGTTTGGCATATCGGAGTGTCGCTTGGCCTCCACGTAGGGTGGGACCTCAAGAAGCACCTGCTCTACCTCTGCTTCGGTGACCCCGTGAAGGTCGGCGATGTGCTTTGCCCCAAACCCCGGCTCGTCGCGTTCCCACACAATCGTTACCCCAACCATTCTTGGGTTGGGATCCGAAGCGGACGACAGATAGTCGTCTACCAGCCGAGCCAGATCACTATCGGTCATGCGCCGTATATACACAAGTATATACTTAGAGGCAAGATCATGCCAAGCGTTCCTTCACTCGTACCGCAGCGCCTCGGCAGGGTAGATGTTGGCGGCCTGCCGCGCCGGCAAGAACGTGGTCAGCAGCGATGCGCCATACGCCACAACGATCACGATAATGATGTTCCCCCAGGGCACCTGGTACTCCATGCCGGCGAAGCTCTCCCGGAAGCTGTCTATGATCTGCGGCGACAGGCCGAAGCCCAGCGCAATGCCGATGAATATCCCCAGCAGCGCGATGAACGACGACTCCATGAGGAAGGACGCCTGGACCATCCCCCTCTGGAACCCCAGGGCCCGCAGCACGCCAATCTGCTGCCGCCGCTCCACCACGGCCCGCGCCGCAATCACCCCCAGCGCGGCGATGCCCACCACCAACCCCAGGCCCATGAAGCCCTGGAGCAACCTGTTCAGCATGAGGTTTGCCCCCACGTCCTTGCGAATCTCGTCGGCAAGCACCACGGCTTGCAGACCGTTCTCCTGGAAGCCTGCCTCCAGCGCCTTGGCCGCAGCTTGCTGGTCCACGCCTTCCTTCGCGTGCAGCATGTAGGTAATGGACGGCAGCCTCTGCTCCGCAAACGAGTCCAGGGTCTGTTGCGAGGTAGCGGGGCTGCCGAGCAAGAAGGCCATCTGCTCCAGCACGCCGATGACCCGCAGGTCGCGCTCTGCGCCGGTGCGCGGGTTCTTGACGGTGATGTACACCTCCGGCAGGGTCTTGTCCTCGGTGTAGAACCCCTGGAACTGGAAGGGAAGCTCCGGGCCGCCAACGTTGAAGTTGGTCCTTGAGGGGACCATCCAGGCTGGCGCAACAACGGTGTCCGGCTCTTGCTGCAAGGCCGTCCAGACGTCGCGAGGTGTGGTGTACTCCTTGGACATCATGGCAAAGTCGTAGCCGGTGGCCTGGGTATATCCGCTGTCGAGGCCGTTGAGGAGCAGGTCTTTCGCTTCGCCGCCGGTCTTGGCCTGCTTCATTTTCGTCCCAACCCATGAAATGCCGCCGATGGCGTCAAAGTCCTGTGCGCTCACCCCCTTGACGCCTTCAATGGAGGCGCGAAGATCGGGGACAGGGTTGGCGTAGCCGGTGGAGGCCTGGATAGTGAAGCCGCCGGCTATCCGGTCGGGGTTGCCCAGCACGTTGCCGATGGCATGGAGGACAAAGGACATGACCACCAGCGTGAACACCACCAGCGAGATCATGGCAAGGGTCATTCCCGTTCTGGAGCGGCTGCTCATGGGATAAGAGACCGCCGTGCGGAGCACCGGCGGCGCCCCCTTGATGCGCCCGAACACCTTGACGATACC
>JACQUI010000040.1 GCA_016210395.1 Chloroflexota bacterium
ATCACCTCCCGAGGCGGCCGGAGATGGGAGAGTATTTGGATGAGGCCCAGCAGGTTATCCGAAACCCAGACAGCGTGCTGGGTACACGCAGTGGGGCTGTCCTGCTCTATCGGTTTGGAGTGGGACGAAGGAGGTTTTCAAACCTCTATCTACAGGTTGTCGTGTACTATAGAATGGAAGGCGAGGAAGAAACAGGGAGAGTTGCTACCTTCTTCTTCACGGATGTGATGGATGACGACGCCATAGTGCTGGAGCATCGCGCACAGGTGATCATGGGGCAGCGGATTATGTTGGTAGAGGAACTGACCGATGGCAATAGCTAAGCCCGTTCCGGTAGACTGGGAAGCGATTGCACGCGCGAACGCCGATCTTCAGGAGCGGCTGTTCAATGAGGGCGTGCACCTTGTTTACGACCTTGATGGTGATACGCTGTTTGTCGACATCGGAGAGGGAGGGCCTGCGATAACCAAGCACCTCTTGGCTGGCATGTACGTGCGCATTGACCCAGACACCTTTAGAATACTTGGATGCACTGTTCTGGCCTTCGCTTCCGAATTCCTTGCAAAGAACAAGCTCGCGCGAAAAGCATTCCCCGACGCTATGACAGCGCTCAAGGCTGGCGGGGGCAAGGTGGACTGGAAGGGTCAGGAAGCCACAAGAGTTTTGCCCCTGTTCGAAGGTGCCTTGACTGTGGCATGATCCACAGGGCGAGGCGGCTTAGGACGCCGCATACCATTATGACGCTTGATAGGCGTGAACGTTTAGTTATTCACACGTCCAGGTTCTTCACGTACCGCGCGTTTTCCTGGATGAAGTTGCGGCGCGGCTCCACCTCGTCGCCCATGAGCAGGTTGAACCAGTGGTCCGGGTTCTTCTCCGGGTCCAGGTTGGCGTCGGCGGGGTCTACTTTCAGCAGCACGCGGGTGGCCGGGTCCATCGTCGTGGCCCAGAGCTGCTCGGCGTTCATCTCGCCCAGGCCCTTGTACCGCTGCACGCCGATGTTGGCCTTGTCGGCGTAGCGCTCCGCTGCGTCGCGCAGCGCGCCCCAGGGAAGGCCTGTCTCCACGGCCTTGCCCGACCGCTCCAGCGTGAACGGCCCACCCTCCACGATACGACTGACCTCGGCGTAGAGCGCGAAGCAGCGGCGCACGCGGTCGTGGGAGAGGTCGCTGAGGTGTAGGACGTGCTTCTTGTCTTCGGGCAGGGTCACCTCCCAGGAAGCGCCTCCATCCAGCGCATCGGCCATACGGCTATGGGGCAGCCCCTTCTCCTCCAGCATCTCCTCCACCAGCTTCGCCGTGAAGCCCTCGTGCAGCGCGCCCGCCCTCAGTTGGTCCGCTGCCGTGGCGCCCAGGAGGGGCAGGAGCAGCGCGTGCGGCAGGTCCTCGGCCTCTTCGTCGGTCTTCAGGGCATCGGCGAAGCGCTTCAGCGCCTCCAGCGCCTTCTGGAGATCGACACCTTCCAGGACCACCGTCCCGTCGGCGCTCGTCACCTTCAGGTTGGAGAGGCGCTGCTGGGCCATGAACCGCTCCAGCTCGTCGTCGGAGTAGAGCCACTGCTCCTCTTTGCCCTTCGCCACGCGGTACAGCGGCGGCTGGGCGATGTAAAGGTGGCCTCCCTCCACCAGCGGGCGCATGTGCCTGTAGAAGAAGGTGAGGATCAGGGTGCGAATGTGCGAGCCGTCCACGTCCGCGTCGGTCATGATGATGATCTTGTGGTAGCGCAGGCCCATGATGTCGAAGCCGTCGGGGTGGGCAGCGCCGTCACCGTTGCCATTCCCGTTGCCGTCGCCGCTGGCAGTGATGCGGGAGTGGAACTTGGTGCCCAGGGCCGTGATCATGGCGCGGATCTCCTCGTGCGCCACCATCTGGTCCTCCCGCGCCTTCTCCACGTTGAGGATCTTGCCCTTCAGGGGCAGGATGGCCTGGAACTTGCGGTCGCGGCCCATCTTGGCCGAGCCGCCCGCGGACTCGCCCTCCACAAGGAAGAGCTCGCTCTTGGCGGGATCGCGCTCCTGGCAGTCGGCCAGCTTGCCCGGTAGCGACATCCCCTCCAGCGCACCCTTGCGCAGGACGAGATCGCGAGCCTTTCGGGCGGCTTCGCGAGCCCGTGCCGCGGTCAAGCAC
>JACQUI010000042.1 GCA_016210395.1 Chloroflexota bacterium
CGAGAGGCCAAGCTGCGTGGCGAACGCCTCCAGCGGGACGATCAGCTCATGGGCGAAGGCGCTGCCGTTGCTGTTTGCCTTGGCGTCAACGTTGTTCCCGCTGATGAGCGTCAAGAATGAGTCGTAGTTGTCAATGCCAACGGCAATCGCCACGGTCTCGCCGATGACCAGCGGGTCTTCCCTCGTAATAGCCTCGGCGAATCCCCTCTGACTGCTGTCGGCGTCGGCGGACACATTGTTGTCAACAACCCAATTTCCGTCGCTGATGTGGTCAACCATGATGCCGAACGTCACGTTGACGACGGACCCAAAGGTAAAGGCATCGCCCAGGAGCGGATGGCTGTCAATGGCAGCGCCCATCACGAACCCACGGCTCCCCGCCCCCACGTTGTTCCCTTTTATGCTGCATAGAATCTCATCCGAACACGGTGACCCGAACACGCCTATGCCCTGGGCCACGCCCAGCCCGCTCACGCTGGCGACGTCATGCCCGCCGTGCGAAAGCGTCTGCAAGGACCTGTCGCGCAGCCGTCCGGATGCCGGAGCCGCCAGGCCAAAGGGCGTATCGGTGCCAACTTTATCGGCGGCCAGCGCGACGACCATAAGCTCGTTGTGCGCGCCGACGCTGTTCCGGGCGATCTCCGTATCGGGCGACCCGATCACCGTGATGCCCTGGCTGAACGCCTCGCTGATGCCGGCAGCCACAACCGCATCGCCGGCAGGCACGGGGCTTGGAGGCGGCAGCATGGGGTGCCCCGGCGGCAACGCCCGCGTCAGGCCAAAGCTCAGCGCCCTGGCGTCCACCGTGTTGTCATTCACATGCGATCCAGGCATGCCGGCCACGAAGATGCCAGCGGCGTCTGCGCCGGCCACGCTCAGCGCCTCGGGATGGAGGACGATAGGGCCGCCATCGCCGTCGTCTGGGCCTGGCGGCGGCTCACAGGCCGACATGGCGAACACGCCTATGCCGGCGTCATCGGGCCCCTTGAACATGCCCGCCAGGACGTTCCCAACCACATCCGCGCTGGAGGCCCCACCGTATCCGCCCACGACCTCAATGCCCGTGGCGAAGACCTCGATATGGCACTGCCGCACCTCTTCCACCTTCTTGAGAGCGGCGAATGTTCCACTCGACGCTTCCTTGAGAATCGCCATCAGCTCTTCCCGTGGCAGCAGGGCGCCAAGACCAAGCACGCCTACGCCGTTGCCCGCAATTACTGGCCTCACGGCGCCCGCCACGAGGATGCCGGTCGCATCAACCACGCCCTGCGCCAGGGCAGCGTCCGGCTCGGCTGCGCTGTCGGCGCCCACGCGCATTCCTGCCGCGTTCAGCAAGCCAACGGTGTTCTTCGATACAGAAGGCTCCAGGCTGGCGACCACGCCGATGCCCAAGCCCATGCCCCAGGTGGTGGCAGCGGCCTCGCCCAAAGGCGCAGGCTCAATCCGCTGCGCGGCCACGCCAAAGGCGCCCGCAACGCCCATCATCATCACGCCGTTGCCTTCCACCCTGATGCGGTCAACGCCCAGGGCCACAATGCCCGCCACATCGGCAGTGCCGAATGCCCACCCCTGGGCCAGCATCGGGCTTACCTGCTCGAACCCGGCGGCCATAGCAGAACCTTCCGCCCCGCCTTGCACCCTGTTGCCGGCTATGCGTATCGGCCTATTCACCGTGCTCTTGCCACCCTCCACCACGATGCCTGCGGCGGTGGCGGATACGTCTGCCAGGGCGAACGGCCCGGCAATGGAAATGGGCGCGCCGGTCTCGGCCGCGCTGTCCGCGGCGGTCTCGCCGGCTGCTCTCGCCCCAACCGTGTTGCCGAGCACCTGAGCGAAGTCCGATCCCACCACGTAGATGCCGGTGGAGACGGCTTCGCCCAGGGCGAAGGCCTCGGTTTCAGTGATCTCCATGGGCGCAGGAATCCCATGCGCCCCGGCTATCGAAATGACCAGGCTTGTGGCGCTGACGCCGTTGTTGGCCACGACTGCGAACGGCGCGCCAAAGACGCCGATGCCAAGGCTATTGGCGACGCCTTCCGCGTTGGAGAACTTGTTCTCAGCGGACGTACCGACACCCTGCCCGCGGGCCTCCGCGCCACTGGCGGACACCGTCCGCACAGCCTTCACGGCAGAAGGCGTTCCAATTGAAGTAACCGGCGGAGTTCCGCTGACCGCCGTATCAATCACAGCGGAGAGCGTTGAGCCGGCAGCGACGACGAGACCCTGGTTGCCTTCGATGACCACGTTGGGCGCAGCGACCGCAACGATGCCTGCGGCGTCTGACGCGCCCACGCCGTTCAGGACCAGGGAGTCCAGGCTTTCCACCTCGGCGTGCCAGGCCA
>JACQUI010000043.1 GCA_016210395.1 Chloroflexota bacterium
CTCCAGCAGCACCTCTCGCTTGCCTCTGGGGCTGGTGAGCAACACCTTTGCGCCGAAGGTGATGAGCCCGGGAATCGTGTCGCCTGAGGGGGCTGAGTTGCCGATGTTGCCCGCCATGCTGGCGCGGTTCTGGATCTGCGTGGAGCCGACAAGCTGGCAGGACTCGTGGATCGAGCCGTAGTTCTGGACTACGGCGGGGAAGTGAGCGGTATCGGTGCAGCAGACGGCTGCGCCGACGTGCAAACCCTCGCCGGGGACCCACTCCAGGCGCTTCATCTCCGGGATGCGTTTGATGTCGAGAACGATGGAAGGGGTGCGGCGGTTGACCCGCATCTGGTCAACGAGGTCTGACCCGCCGCACAGGGCCCTGATGTCGCCGGGACCTTTGGCCTTGGCCAGGACCAGGTGCGCCTCTTGCAATGATGTTGGTGCAGCGTACGTAAATGGCTTCAAGAAAGGCCTCCAGCGGCAGAGTACATGGGTCATTATACCCATCGCCATAGGAGAATAGCAACGACCGCGGCTATGCGCCTCGCGGGCTTGCAGCTAGCGGCAAGGCGGCGGCTTTGGCCCATGCGTATTGGTGCGCTGGGCTGGGAGTTGGTGCGATGTACTCAGGTGGGCTGTCCCTACCTTAGTCATCTCCCACGGGAGGAGGAAAGTGGGAATCCCTTCCCCTACAGGCGTTAAGATAAGCCGTGAGCCAGATTGGAGCGCACAATAACTCTGAACCCTCAAGATAGCGCGACATCTACGCAAAACCCGTCTTATTTTGGCGCCTATGTCCCTTCCCCCTCTGGGGGAAGGTCAGGATAGGGGCGCCGCTGCTGCTGGGGCCTCTTTCTTGAGGGGCGCGGTGGCGAAGACCCCGATGCACGCGCTGGCGAGGCCCATCACCCCAGCAACCAGGAAGCCCAGGTCAAAGCTGCCGGTCACGTCGAATACGAAGGCGATGAACAGCGGCCCCACTAGGCTTGATACGATCAGGAAGGGGCGCGTCGCTCCTTGAATGGCCCCGGCGTGGTCGCGGCCAAAATAGTTGGCGAAGGCCATGGGCTGCAATACCTGGAACCCTCCGCCCAGCACGCTCAGCGCAATCACGCTGAACACGTTCACAGGAAAGGGCAAGAGCAGGCAAAGAGAAGTCAAAGCGCGGGCGAAGAACCCGGCGGCCAGGCACCAGTTCATAGGGAAGTGGTCAACAGCCCAGCCCCAGACGAGGCGTGACATTGTAGAAGCGCCCAGCCGCATGCTTACGACGTATCCAGCGGCTGTGACCGCCATACCTTCCTGCTGTGTGAGAAAGGGGACAAGGCTGAACACCGTGACGTTTGCAGCAAGGTTCACCAGGTTGAGGCCGACGATCAGTATCCACAGGGTCCTGGTGCGCATGGCCTCCTTGACGGTCCATGAGATGTCGGTGCCCGCGTAGCGGCGGCTTTTTGCTGGCCGGGAGCCGGCAGCGCGCTGCGTCCCGCTTTTGTCGCCATCGGGCCGCAGGCCCATGTCCTCGGGCTGGTTGCGCACCGTAGCGAGCACAAGGGGAATCGTCACCGTGAGGACAAAAATGCCCAGGACCATCCAGGCGCTTCGCCAGCCGTAGGAAGCGATAAGTATTCCTACAATCGGCGCCATGACCACGCCGCCAATAGTGGTGCCCATAGAGGAAATGGCCATGGCCCGTCCACGGAGCCTGGTGAACCACTTGGTGATGAGGACAGGGCCGGTGAACCCGCCCATCTCAGCCAGGCCCAGCGCCCCCACCAGTCCATAGAGGAGCCAGAACTGCCATATGGCGTGGATCCGGGTCAGCAGGAGCAGCCCCAGCCCTGCAGCAATCGCCCCAAACAGCATCACGGGGCGCGCGCCAAGGCGGTCAAGGGCCTTTCCGAGAACGGGCGCCACGAGGGCGTTGGCCAGCGTCTGCGCCGTCAACGCGCCGGTCAGCATGGTGAGTGTCCAGCCCATGTCATCGGTCATGGCCTTGAAGAAGAGAGGCGTGACGAAGGTCCCTACCCCGGAGGCCACGAACTCCGCGACAAAGACGGCAACGACGATGACCCAGCCGTAGAAGAACGGGACTCGCCAGAAGCCGAGGAGGCGGACAGGCGGCGCTTCCTGAGGGGTCGTCTGGAGGGGGTCCGCGGGGGATCCCCCCTGAGTGCCAGGTGCCGTCGGCGTTTCTGCGGGAAGGCCGGGGTGTTGCCTTTTACTCAAGTGTGTGAGGCCTTTTCTCAGCCAGGGAAACGCTGGCGCCGGCGGTCCCTGGGCGATAGGGTAGAGGTGGAAGGAACTGCGCTATTGTACGCCCAACCAAGAAACGGTCAAGTGGCGCGCGCCGCTGCCATTCTCAGAGGGTGTGAACAAATGAGCCTTTGTTTTGTGGTGTGGCACGCCACTGGCATTCTGAGCTTTCGCAGGCGGCGGGCCGCCAGTCCCAGGGCATGAACATGGCAGCGAAGGCAGGTGCGCAGAGGGCGGCCAGCCCTTGCCGGGGGCTGCTGGGGGTGTCCCCCAGCGC
>JACQUI010000001.1 GCA_016210395.1 Chloroflexota bacterium
AAGCTCCGGGCATCCCATCTCCTGGCAGAGGGCCGCCCACTCCTGGTCATCGCCAATGGAGATGACGCACCACTGGTCGTTGCCGGCGCAGGGGTAGCAGCCCTGCACCCGCCAGGGATGCCGGTTGCCCATGCGCTCCCCCAGGCGGCCGTTGGCAATGTAGTCCAGGATGTACTCGCTTGTCAGATAGGCCCCTGACTGGTACATGCCAATGTCAATCCACTGGCCTTTCCCCGTTTTCTGGCGGTGGCGCAGCGCAGCCGCAATGGTCAAGAGGGCCGACCACGTGGAGAGGAAGTCCACGAACGACCCGCCGGCCTTGGAAGGGATGTCATTCCGGTAGCCGGTGATGTGGCAATGGCCGTGGGTGGCCTCTTGCGTCGTGGCCTGAGCGGGGTAAGCCGACCAGGGGCCTTCCCCGTGGCCATAGCCGGTGTTGGACACCATGATGATGTCGGGCTTGAGCTTCTTGAGATTGGGATAGTCCAGCCCCCAGCGTCGCATGACCCGCGGGGTGAAGTTCTCCATGAACACGTCGGTGACGCGCAGCAGGTCAACCAGCACCTCGCGACCCGCATCCTGGCTCAGGTCAAGCACCAGGGATTTCTTGCCCCGGTTGAGCTGGTTGTAGCTGCCGGGACGGTTCCAGGGGTCGCCTCCCGGCACGTTGTCCGGGTATGACCCAGCGAAGGCTCCGCCCCTGGTGACGTCAACGTGGCCGGCGCCCTCTACTTTGATGACCTCCGCCCCCATGTCCGCCAGCAATCCTGCGGCGTAGGGGAACGCGAAAACGTAGGTGGACTCTACCACCCGGATTCCTTCCAGAGGCAATTTTGTCATGAGATATGCTCCTTGCGATATGAAGACGTTCAAAGGGGCGTACGAGGCGAACGGCAACAACCTTGCTAGATCAGCCGACCATGCCCCCTTGCTGTCATTGCTACGAAAATACAGTTGGCGCCCACGAGAGCGGTGGAGTTGTCATCCTGAGCGAGTCGGTCAAACGGGGCTTGCCGTTCTCAGCGACTGCCGCAGTGAAGGATCACTCATCAGCCGGCCAGTACGCAAAGGGCTGCGGCAGCAGCCCGCGTTCCTTCATTGCCAAACAGTTTTTCATCCGTACGGGTGCCCATGGCTATGGGCATGAGTGATTCTGAGCGAAGCGGTCAAAGGACAAACGCCATCACCGGTGACTGCCTCGCGAAAAATCTCAGGCCTGTACCGATGAATACCAACCACCACACAGGCAAGAGGCGCTGCAATGGCTATCGCCTCGGATTCTTCGCCTGACTGCCGTCATGGCTCAGAATGACACTATGGGCCGCTGTTTTTCGTTGGCGCCGGCCTCCCTTGACGTTAACGCTCGCGCGACATCACCCCAGGTGTCCCTATATGCCCAACTTCTGCTTGTAGTCCGGATCGCGATACGCAAAGACGCCATTCCGCACGTCTTCGTCGAAGTTGCGGACTGCAGGCACGCGCCGGGCGTTCTGCGGTATGACGCCGATAACGCCCTCGTCCTCAAGCTCGCCCATCTTGTCCTCGTCAAGGCCAAGCACCTCGGCCAGCATCTGCTCGTTGTGCTCTCCCAGCTTTGGCGCCGGCCTCTTGACCTTGACCTGCGCTTTGCTGAGCTGCCAGGGCCTGCCCATGACGACACGTGTGCCCAGCTTGCGGTCGGGCGGGCAAACAACCTTCTCCATGAATCCCCGCTCCCAGAGGTGCGGGTCAAGGCTGGAGTCCCTGGCGTCAAACACGGGGCCTGCGGGGACTCCCAGGGACTGGAGCTTCTCCATCAGCTCATGACGGTCCCGCTCCTTTGTCCACGGGGCAATGATTGCGTCCAGCTCGTCGTGGTTTTCCAGGCGGCGCTGGAGGCCGGCAAAGCGCGGGTCTCCGGCAAGCTCCGGCTTCCCCATCGCGTCGCACAACGCCGCCCACTCGGTGTCGTCGCCTACGGAAATGACACACCACTGGTCCACGCCTGCGCAGGGGTAGCAGCCCTGGGGAGCGCGTTGCGGATGCCTGTTGCCGATGCGCCCGCCCAGCCTGCCATTGGCCGCGTAGTCCAGGATATGCTCGCTGGTGAAGTAGCAGCCCAACTGGTACATGCCGATGTCAATCCATTGCCCCTCGCCTGTCTTGTTCCGGTGCCGCAACGCGGACGCCACGGCGAACAGGCCCGTCCAGCAAGCAAGGAAGTCGTCATAGGACTGGCCGGCCTTGGAGGGCGCGTCACCCACGTAGCCGGTGATATGGCAGAGACCATGGGTGGCCTCCTGGGTGGTGGCCTGGGCCGGATACAAAGCCCACGGCCCATCGCCGTGGCCGTAGCCCGTGTTGGACATCATGATGATGTCCGGCTTCAGCTTCTTGAGACTCGGGTAGTCCAGCCCCCACCGGCGCATCACGCGGGGCGTGTAGTTCTCCACCAGCACATCGCTGACCCGGACAAGCTCTTTGAGGGCGTCCCGCCCCTGCTGCTTGCTCAGGTCGAGCGTCAACGACTTCTTGCCCCGGTTGAGCTGCGTGAACCCTCCGGACCGGTTCCAGGCATCCTGGCCGGGGTTGTTGTCCGCAAAGGCGCCGCTGAGCCGTATGGGATCGAAATGCCCGGGGCCTTCGATCTTGATGACCTCAGCCCCAAGATCAGCCATCATCGCGCAGGCATAGGGCATGGCGAAGATGTACGTGGAGTCTATGACGCGTATCCCTTCCAACGGGAGTCTGCTCATGGGTATCCCTACTCCAGGCCGTGCCGGCCGCGGTGCTGAATCTGGTTTTGCCCTAAGAGGGATAGATAAAGGTGTGGGGGTGTCCCCCACACCCCCGGCAGGGGCTCTGGCCCTGCGCACTAGATAACGTTGAGTTCCCGTAGCTTGACCAAGTCGTCTTTGGTGTACCGGAGCAGCTTGGTGTAGACCTCTTCATTGTGCTGGCCCAGCAATGGGGCGGGCATCTTGTACTGGCTGGGCGTCTCGCTCATGTTGAACAGGCGGAACGGCACCCTGATTTTCCCGATGACGGGGTGGTCTACCTCCTGGTAGAAGTTGCGGGACTCCAGTTGCGGGCAGTTGGCCAGGTCTTTGGGCGTCTGCACAATGCCGAACAGCATCCGGTATTGTTCGGAGGCTGTCTTGAACATCTCGTGCATCTCCCGGTCCTTGACCGCCTCGATGATGATCCTGTCGAACTCCTCGCCATTGACGACGCGCTGCTCGTTATTGGCGAACCGCTCTTCCTTCAAGACTTCGGGGCCATAGAATTTGACGATGTCGTCCCACGTTGCGCCGCCGCCGGCCTGGCTGATGAAGTAGCCGTCCTTGCAGGGCATGACGTTCCCGAAGAGGGTGCCCGCCGGCCTGCGGCGGCCCTGCACTGCGCCCGTCCAGCTATAGAAAGGCTGGTTGGTCACGAGGGTGGAGTTGACGACCTCCTGGAGGGAAACGTCCACGTGCTGGCCCTCGCCGGTCATGTCGCGCAGCAACAGAGTAAAGGCTGTGGACAGCGCCCCGTTGAGCCCACCTTCGTAGTTGGCCTGAAAGCCGCCGTGCTTCAGGGGCTCGCGGTCCGACGTGCCGCTGATGCTCATGATGCCGCTCATGGCGTAGGCCAGGATTTCTTCCCCCTTGAACTGGCTGTAGGGGCCGTACTGCCCGAAGTAGGTGATGGAGGTCATCACCACTCTCGGGTTGATCTTCTCCAGGCTCTCGTAGTCCAGACCCAGGGAGGCAAGGTAGCCGGGCTTGAAGCTCTCTACCACCACGTCGGACTCCCGCACCAACTCCTTGAAGATGTTCTGGCCGGACTTCGTCTCCAGGTTCAGCGTGGCGCCACGCTTGTTCAGGTTAAGCAGCAAAAAGAACAGGCTCTTCTCAGGATGGGGGTCGTCGTGGAAGAAGGGACCCATGGTCCTGCCCGTCTCACCTCCTGGCGGCTCCACCTTGATTACGTCAGCCCCAAAGTCCGCCAAGATCTTGGCGCAGAAGGGGCCGGCAATCCCCTGGCTTATGTCCAAGACACGGATGTCGTCCATTGCACCTGGCATCATCATGAGCGGATTCCCTCCCCTTTTTGATGCAGTAGCGCCCCCTTCCCATTGCAGACGCCTTGGTGAGGGAAGGGAGCGATAAAGGCCGTCTATCAGACTGGAAGGTACTATATCCAACCGCCAATAAAAAGACAAGTCTGTAAGACAACCTAGCTGTTGACCAGGTCATGAAAAAGATGTATCGTCACCAAATTGGAAGCCATTTTCTTCCTGCCCCGCCACC
Organism: Chloroflexota bacterium; assembly: GCA_016210395.1. GTDB lineage: Bacteria > Chloroflexota > Dehalococcoidia > Lucifugimonadales > JACPCL1 > JACPCL1. The sequence goes on from JACQUI010000001.1 coordinate 4,275, forward strand.
GGTAGAAAGCATTCCTCACTTTGCCAGCACACGACTCGGAAAGCGCCGCCGGCGCCCAAAATCCAGCGGCCTTGACACCCACTGCCCCCGCCCCAGAGGCCCTACCCACGGCAGGTCACGGCGCCCGTAGAGCGGGCGTGCACCGAAGAGGACGCGACCTCACCCAAGGAAGCATCCCCAAGAACCTGTGGTGGCTTGCCTGGCCGCAGGTGGTGGAAGGCGTCCTCAACGTCGTAGACCAGCTTGTGGACATCATCTGGGCTGGCCTCATCAGCATCAGCGCCATCGCAGGCGTTGGCATCGCCCAAACCTACCGCCAGCTTGTGATGACCGGGCGTATGGGCCTGGACACGGCGATGAGCGCCCAGGTCTCGCGGGCAATCGGCGCCAAGAACGACGCGCTGGCCAACCACCTGGCGTTGCAGGGGTTCACCCTCAGCGCCGCTTTCTCCACGGTGGTGGGCCTGACAGGCGCTATCTTGACCGTGCCTCTGATGCGTTTGCTCGGGCTGGGCGACGACATCATTGATACGGCTTCCTTCTACCTTCGCATTCAGTTCCTTGGGGTTATAGCCCTGGCCTTCCGGCAGATGAGCGGGGCCGCGCTGCAGGCGGCTGGAAACGCTGTCATTCCCCTCAAGGCGACGACGCTCACGCGCCTGACCCACATTGCCCTGTCTCCATTTCTGATCTTTGGCTGGCTGGGTATGCCTGAGCTCGGCATTGCGGGAGCGGCGCTTGCAGACGTGCTGGCCCAGTTCCTTGGGGCGGCGTGGAACTTCTGGGCCCTGTTCACCGGCCAGTCCCGTCTCCACCTCAACCTCCGCAGCTATCGTCTCGACCCGCTGGTGCTGTGGCGCACGGCAAAGCTGGGAGGACCTGCCTCTGTAACCGGCATGGAACGTTCCATCGCGCAGCTTGTGGTCGTGGGTATCGTGGCGGGCTTCGGGACCGTTGGCATTGCAGCCTTCTCCCTCACTCGCAGGGCGGAGAACCTGGCCCATCTTGGGGCCGGAGGACTGGCGCGGGCGTCCGGCGTGCTGGTGGGGCAGAACCTGGGAGCAGGGTCGCCAGACCGGGCAAAGAAAACCGTTGTCTGGGCGCTGGGCTACGTGGCCACTATGGCTTTCATTACTGCAGGGCTGATGTACGTGTTCGCCGTGCCCATCCTGAAGATATTCACCAGAGACCCAGCGCTGGTGCCTGTAGCCACAGACTGGCTACGCATTCTCGTCATCAGCTACCTGTTCCTGGGCACGGGTCAAGTCTTTGCCCAATCGTTCAACACGGCGGGAGACACGATTGCTCCGATGCTGGTCACCCTCTTCAGCATCTGGGGAGTCCAGCAAAGCCTCGCGCTGATGCTTACAGGGGAGTCTCACACCGTGGCAATCCTGGGGATTGTCTTCACCCTTCCCGTGCTGGCCCACATGGGGCAACTGGGAGTCGCTTGGGCCATATCCATTGCTATGGCAGTTCGAACGGCGCTCTACGTGCCGTATTTCCTATGGGGCCCGTGGCTGAAAAAGAGGGTCATTTAGCAAGTGGCGACGGTTGCGGCAGACGCTTCTCATCCCTACTTGACCCTTCCCCAGAAAGGGGGTACGCTCCCGTGCAGCGACTCCCCCCATTCGCGTTGACAAGGGTGAAGATGAAGCGCCTCCGTGACTGACCAGCACAGCAATCCTGGGATCCCCCAACGGGCAACGCCGGCGCAAGCTGCGCCGCCGCTGACTCCCACCGGAGAAGGCGACGGACGGGCATCCCCTGGGGCGTCGCATGTCAAAGGCCGCGACCTGACCACCGGCAGCATCCCCAAGAACCTGTGGTGGCTGGCGTGGCCGCAGATGGTGGAGAGCGTCCTCAACGTCGTAGACCAGATCATTGACCTGGTCTGGGCGGGCCTCATCAGCGTGGGCGCCATCGCCGGCGTAGGCATTGCTCAGACGTACCGCCAGCTTGTAATGACGGGGCGCATGGGCCTGGACACCGCCATGCGCGCCCAGGTGGCCCGGGCCATCGGAGCTGGGGATACCCGCCTTGCCAACCACATAGCCCTGCAAGGTTTTACCCTCAGCGGCGGCTTCTCCCTGGTGGTAGGGCTATCCGGCGCGCTCTTCACGGTCCCGCTCATGGAAGTCCTCGGCCTGGGTCAGGACATCATAGACAGCGCATCCTTCTATCTGCGCATCCAATTCCTGAGCGTCATCGGCGTTGCCTTCCGGCAGATGGGCGGGGCCGCCCTCCAGGCCGCCGGCGACGCCATCACGCCGATGAAGGCTACGACGCTGACCCGCGCCGTCCATATCTTCCTTTCGCCATTCCTTATCTTTGGCTGGCTGTTCTTTCCAGAGATGGGCATCGCCGGCGCAGCCTTGGCCGATGTTATCGCCCAGTTCACGGGGTCCACATGGAACTTTGCGGTCCTTTTCCGCGGCAACGCCCGCCTGCACCTTACCCTCAAAGGCTACAGGCCTGACCCGCCTATCCTGCTGCGCACCATCAAGGTCGGCCTGCCCGCCTCGGTCACCGGGATGGAACGCTCCACGGCGCAGTTGGTGCTGGTGGCCCTGGTGGCCAACTTCGGCACCCTGGCCCTGGCTGCCTTCTCACTCACCCGGCGCGTGGAGAACCTGGCCCAACTGGGCGGAGGCGGATTGGGGCAGGCATCCGGGGTGTTAGTCGGCCAGAACCTGGGGGCCGGCAGGCCGGACCGCGCCCGCAAGACGGTGGTCTGGGCGTTGGGGTACGCCGCAGCCCTGGCGGGGACCCTTACCTTGCTGCTCATCATCTTCGCACCATTCGTGGTGAGAGGCTTTACCCGCGACGTCGAGCTGGCGCCGCTGGGGGTAGATTGGCTGCGAATCCTCGCCCTCAGCGTCTTCTGCCTGGGCGCAGGTCAGGTCTTCGCCCAGTCCTTCAACACCGCAGGCGCCACGGTCATACCCATGATGGTGAGCCTGGTGAGCTTCTGGTTCATTGAAGTTCCGCTGGCGATCATGCTGGCGGGCACGGCGATCCCCATTGGACTGTTCGGCATGACCGTCACCCTGCCCACGCTGGCCCACTGGGGTCAGTTCGGCATAGCCTGGGCCATCACCATTGCCATGCTGATCCGCCTCCTGGCCTTCATGCCGTTCTTCTTGGGCGACGCATGGCTCAGAAAACGCGTCATCTAAGCCGGTCCGCACCGTTGCGGCATCATGGTATGATAGGAGCGTCCCCCTTGAGCGGGGGTAGCTCAGTCTGGTAGAGCTCCTGCCTTCCAAGCAGGTTGTCGCGGGTTCGAGTCCCGTCCCCCGCTCCACTTCCTATCTGGGCTAGCTTCGAGAGACCGGCCGCGCGCCGGTCTCTTTTTGTGGGAAATCACTAATCCGACAACCTGCCTTCCCCCCGCCGGATCCCCGCCCCTCCCGTTGCTTGCCCGCCCGACACTTCACACTAGAGGAGGCAAGCAACTACTATGACACCGAAGCGCAAGGGGACCACGGGGGAGGACATGGGCAAGAAAGACAGGACAAAAGAGGTGGATCTCTCCACCCTCATCACCTACTTCGAGATCCACAACAGGTCCGAGCAGAAGTCGCCCAAGACCGTGCTGTGGTACAACGAGGTGCTGGGGATGTTGGGCGACTGGCTGGCCAAGGAGGGCCGCTCCACCAAGGTGGGCGCCATCTCGGAGCTGGACCAGCGGCGCTTCATCCTCCACCTCCAGGCCCGCCCCGGCCTGCGCGGGAGGGAGGCCGCCTCCACGCACACCGTGGCCAACCGGGTGCGGGCCCTGAAGGCCTTCTTCACCTGGCTCCACCAGCGGCGCTACCTGCGGGAGAACCCGGTGGCGGAGCTGCGGGTGCCCAGGACGGACGAGCTGCTGCCCGAGCCCCTGACGCCAGAGGAGATCCAGCGCCTCTTCGCCTGCCTCAACGCCGACACCGCCCTGGGCGCCAGGAACCACGCCATCCTCTCCCTCATGCTGGACACGGGCCTGCGGCTGAACGAGCTGACCTCGCTGCCCGAAGAGGACGTGCACCTGGAGCAGCGGTACGTGAAGCCCATGGGCAAGGGCGGCAAGGAGCGCCTCATCCCCTTCGGCCTGGGGTGCCAGAAGTCCCTGGCCCACTACTACCACTTCTTCCGGCCGCAGCCGGCGCTGCCCCACGTCTCCCGCTTCTTCCTGGCCATCGACGGCCGCCCCATGGCAAAGAGCGCCATCAACTCCCTGTTTGTGCGGCTGGCGGCGCGCTCCGGGGTGGAGCGGCTGCACCCCCACCTGCTGCGGCACACCTACGCCACCTATTTCCTGCTGAACGGCGGCGACGTGTTCTCGCTCCAGCAGAACCTGGGGCACACCAGCCTGGAGATGGTGCGCCGCTACGTCCACATCGCCAGCAGGACCGCCGTGGTGAAGAACCAGAGCTACTCCCCCATGGACCGGATGGGCCTCAAGGGCGTGCGTTCCAACTCCCACGCCTTCAGCACCGAGGGCTTCCCCCGCCACATCTACCCCAACGCTGGCTTCAGGCGGAAGCGACAGCAGAAGGGGGCGCCACCGCCCGCCAGGGCCAGCCGGAGGGCCGCCCCCGGGGCCGCCCCCATCTGGCCCTGCCCGCGCCTGATGAGGGGCGCGTACCCGGCGGAGAGCAGAAGCTCGTCCACGTCCCAGATGGAGATGGGGTCGTTTCCCTCCGCCAGGGCGAAGGCGATCATGAGCACCACCTCGCGGCTGGGGTTGCGCCTCTGGCCGGACTCCAGCCTGAGGAGGTAGGCTTCGTCCAGCGTGCACAGCTGGGAGAGCCGGTAGCGGGACTTCTTGGACTTCTTCCTGAGCCGCTGCAGGGTCTCGGCGAAGGTCATCTGGTCCTCCAGGGTTTGTCCTGCCCGGCCTCTGGCAAGGAGGCAGGTTGCTTGACTCGAAGTGTGTTCCATGCAGCGGCCGTGGGCAATGGCTCGAAGGGAGGGGGCACGCGCGCCCCCACTTCTTCAGTGCAGGAGAGCGGGAAAGGAGGCGGAGTCATTGGGACAGAATTAGAAGGGGGGACAAGCTCCCCAGGGCTCTGGTAGGAGCCACCGACCCCAAAGGCGTCCTGCCTGCTGCCGGACGCTGAACTCCCAAGCGTTGCTGCGTGCGAGCCAACAACCACCGGACACTCCACCGCGGCGCACCTCTTGCCTGACCGCCGGCTGGATTCTCTCTCGTTTTCGGCCACGCACGGGCTTCCTTCCGCGCCGCCGCTCCTCCCCAAGCTTGAGGTTCTTTCGCTTTGCTCTCCCCAGACATCCACGCCATCCCCTCAGGCTTCGCCGGCGCAGCGCCCA
>JACQUI010000047.1 GCA_016210395.1 Chloroflexota bacterium
CCACCTTCAGGTTGCGGATGCCCGTGCGGTCGCGCTCGACGCTCTCCATGCGGGCGATGTACTCGCGGGCGTCTTTGGACGCCAGGCGCAGGTTGTCCAGGTCCGGAGAGAAGCCCTCCTTGACGACCGTGCCGTCGCCCACCTGTCCGGGCTGCGGGCCGATGGCCGCCTCGATGAGGGCGCAGGCGTCCCGGCAGGCGGGCATGAGGGGCAGGAGCCAGGCGAGGCGTCCTTCGACGGGCGCAGGGCGAGCGCGCGTTTCTTCAGGGGCAGATGCATCGGCAGGCTGACGCCTCACCCTCACCCGACTGCCGTCGGCCTCTCCCGTCGAGGGAGAGGCGGGAGACTCCGGCCGGCCGGGTTGCGCCGGCGGCACCTCTCCCTCTCGGTCTCCCTCCCCTGAAGGGGGAGGGAGAGGGATTGGCCACGCATATGATAGCAGATGGGGACGGAGGCGGGAGGGACATACGGGCATACGGACATGCGGGCAAGCCTACAGGGCATAGAGCATAGAGCATAGCGCAGGGGGAAGCCATAGAAGCGTTTGATTGCTTTCCTTGGGACTGATTGGATTTTCGCGCTTTTTCTCCTGTGACTGGGCATTCGAGCATAGGGCATACGGGCAAGTGTAGAGCGCATGGCCCTATGGTAGCAGGCGCCGGCTGGCACGGGGGAGGAGCGGGTGGCAGGGGAGGGAGAAACGGGCTGAGGCTACGCCTGGTCGAAGTCGTTTCTTGCAATGCCCAGGTCTCTAAGAATGCTGCTTACGGTCCCAGGCCTCAGATCACGGTTGCCCCAGTTGGGAATCGTGGTGCGGCGATGTTTGGCGGGATTGATCCAGATTTCGTGGTCACCCTTGCCCTGGCGGTCAAAGGAGCATCCTAGACGACGCAGCTTGTGCGTGAGGTCTCGGTAGTTCAAGCGGCGACGACGACCTCGCTGACAACTTGGGAGGCGTCAATGTCCAACGCCGTGCCAAGGACTTCATTGGGCAGGGGATCGCCGTGCTCCTGGTAGGACGCGATAAAGGCCGTGGCGACGCTCTGGAGATTCTCCAGGGCTTCCGCGGCGGTGTTGCCCCAAGCGCGGCAGCCGGGCAAAGCGGGTATCTCGGCCAGGTATTTGTCCTCGGTGTCCTCGCTGGGGCTGCGCAGGACAAAAGGAAGGCGGTAGAGTTTCACGTGGGACTCCCTGGGTTGCGGTAGGCTGCTCTCATTCTAGCATGCGGCAGGAGGGGGTGACGCTCCTATGTGGGTTGGATGACATGAGATGACTTTGCGGGAAGAGGATGGTGGCAAGGGGCTACGCCCTGGAAGCCCTGATTTGACGCAGGGCAGAGTCGCCAAGGACTTGAGCGACTGCCTGCGTGGCGGCCTCGGCAAACTCGGATTCGGGCCGCAGGCCCTCGGAGGCTTCGGTAGCAAGAAGCTCCAGGCGGCCAAGCAAGCTCCTGGTATTCCGGTCCAGGGAGGGACCGTCCCAGACAACTCCCACAAGCCACTCGTTGCAGGCTGCAAGGTCTTTCCGGCCCAAGAGATATTCAAGTAGCACGTCTGCCAACTCTTTGGCTATCATAGCGAGACCTCACAATTAAGGAGCCGATCCTTGCCAAGAAAGCCCACCGCTCACGTGCAGCACGAGCTTCTTGAGTCCATCTTTGACGAGTTTGAGCTTTGGGAGAAGATTGCCGATGGCCGTCTTCTGAGCGAAGTGGTAGCTCTAGACCCATCAAGGGCATGGCCGGGCGCGACGAGTCGAATTATCAAGCATTACCTGCCCAGCGGCAAGCACATTGCCACAACCCATCTTATCACCGATGCACGAGGCACGGTGCTTCACCGCCATGCCAAAGACTTCTTGATGTACGAGGTGTGTTTATGGGAGTGAGAGATAGGCGGTTGGGAGGAGACGCAGGCAAGAAGACCTCGCCCCTACAGGTGGTTAGTAGTCGGGCGAATTGTACTGGGCTGTGCGGTTTGCGATAATAGCGCAAATAGCACAGACGTGAGGTGAGGCATGGAGAAGAAGGTAGCGGCGTTCGAGGCGCGGCGGCAGTTCGGGAAGATTCTACAGGACGTGCTGGTCAAAGGCGATGCTTTTGTGGTGGAGCGCCACGGGGAACCGGTGGCGGCCATCGTGCCAGTGCAGGTGTACCGGTTCTGGCAGGAGGAACGGGACGCGCTCTTTGAGAGCATGCGCGTTGCCTCCGAAACGGCGAACATGTCCGAAGAAGACGCCATGGCGCTGGCAAACGAAGTGATCCAGGAGGTGCGCGCGGAAAAGGCGCGGAAGAAGCATGCGCTGGAGGGTAAGTAGTGAGAGTCGTCGTTGACACCAACGTGGTTGTCAGCCGGTTCCTCAATCCTGCAGGAACGCCGGCGCGCGTGCTTGCCCTTGCCAGGGCGAACGCCTTTCAGTTGCTGGCGTCCAGCGCCATTCTTGAGGAGTACCGAGAGGCGCTCCTGAGAGGGCGGCTGATGCGACGGCACGGGCGGTCTAGAGAGGAAATTGTCCTGGACATAGAGAGGCTGCGGCGACTTGCTGTGGTCGTGGAACCCAAGACCAGGTTGCATGTGATAGCTGAGGACCCCAGCGACAACAAGTTCCTGGAGTGCGCGGTGGGAGGCGAAGCGGACTACATTGTGAGCGGCGACCGTCACCTACTGGCCCTGGGCCGCTACGGGGGCATTGAGATTCTGTCGCCGGCGGCGTTTGTGATGGTGGCGGGGAGGCTTACCTCACCCCCTGGCCCCCTCTCCTAAAGTGCGAGGGGGTATACTACTGCAAGTGGCAAGCTGTGCACATCATGAGGGATGGAACGATGGCGACGCAAACGGAGCACATCTATGTTGAGCGGGACGAGGGAATCCTGAGCGGTGAGCCGATTGTGAAGGGCACGAGAACGCCGGTGCGGGCCATTGTTGAGCTATGGCGGCTTGGCTATGCACCAGAGGCAATCCCCCATGAGTTGCCTCACCTGAGCATAGCGGCGGTCTTTGACGCCCTGAGCTATTACAGCGACCACCAGGAGGAGATCAACGGGTCCATTGAACGAAACAGGGTACCCGATAATCTCCAGGGTAAGGGCATGAACAAGCGGTGAACGGCCTGTTCATCCGGCTCTACCTGGACGAAGACGTGAGCGTGGTGCTTGCCGATCTGCTACGAGCACGGGGCTTCCATGCTTTGACGACTTTGGAGGCAGGCCGCTTGAGAGCGAAGGACGAAGAACAGCTTGCCTACGCTGTAGAACAGCATATGGCTCTGTTTACCCATAACCGCGCCGACTTTGAAGCCCTGCATTTGCGCTGTCTTGCTGAAAACAGGGAGCATTGGGGCATTCTGGTCGCCACAAGAAGGCATCCGCAGGATTTGTTGCAGAGGCTGTTGCCGTGGCACGGAGGTTGTTCGTTTAGTAGCTGGGTTCCAGTAGACCGAATGCCTGCCACCTTCTCTGAAAAGCAGGCATCCCTGGTTTTGCAGGTGGCGAACCAGGTCACGGCGCTTCACGGAACGGTCACGGATAGCTCTTCCCTGATGACGCTACCGTCACCTGCGTCCGCGCGTGCTATGTCTCGGTTGGCTTCCAGCACCAGGGTAATGGCTTCTTTCAGGTTTTCGCGCGCTTCATCCAGGGTCTTGCCCTGAGTGTTTGCCCCGGGCAGCTCCTCGACAGAGGCGATCCACCAATTGCCCTCTCGCTTGAAGACGGCGGTAAACGTTGCTTGCATGTTCGTCTCCCAATGTGGCGCAGGCGTGGGGGGTGGATTCTAGTATAGCCGCCTTTTGGAGGAATAACCCTAGTCCCCTGTCCCTTGCGGAGGGGCGCAAGCCTTGCGCCCCTACACCTCGTGCTCACCTGTGCCCTGTTCTTCAGTAGGGGTACGTTGTCAGCTAGCGTTGCTGAAATGCCCCTTGAGCGCCTCCACCAGGCCGGGGATGGTGTAGTCGGACGCCTGGATGTCTACGCGGAGGCCGAGGTTGCGGGCGGTCTGGGCGGTGATGGGGCCGATGCAGGCGATAAGCGGCTTCTGCAGGGGCGTAACGTCGCCGCCGAGGAGCTGGACCAGGTTGCGGACGGTGCTGCTGCTGGCGAAGGTGACGACGTCTATGCGGCCGTCGCGGAGCATCTGGATGCCGGGGAGACCCCCATCCTGGCCTTCCCCCGTCGCGGGGGAAGGAAGACCCTCACCCTGGCCCTCCCCCGCAAGGGGGGAAGGGAAAGACGGAGTGGTGGTGCGGTAGGCGGGGACTTCGTCTACGGCGACGCCCAGGGCGGCCAGGCCGTCCACCAGCGTGGC
>JACQUI010000048.1 GCA_016210395.1 Chloroflexota bacterium
GGGGCGCAAGCCTTGCGCCCCTACGGGGACACCCCCAGCAGCCCCCGGCGAGGGCGCGGCCCTCCGCACACCCGCAAGGCGCAGACTATTTCGAGTGAATGACATTGGGACCCTCTGGTGACGCTGTGCCCCGCTTTCCGCTGCCGCACGGCGTAGGTTTGGGCGTGAAGGTGGTATGATTCGCCTGATTGATTCATAGGTTGGAGGAATGGACAGTGCGCACCTATCACGTCGTGACCATACCTGGCGACGGCATTGGGCCGGAGATCCTGGGGGCGGCCCTGCGCGTGCTGGAACGGGTGCAGGAGCTTTCCGGGGAGTTCCGCCTGGAGTATGAGGAGCGGGAGGGGGGCGCCGCGTGCTACGAGAAGCACGGCGTCAACCTGTCCAAGGAGTCGCTGGAGGCGTGCCGCACTGCCGACGCGGTGCTGAAGGCGCCCGTAGGCCTGCCGTCGGTGCGCTTCCCCGACGGCACGGAGGCGGGCTTGCTGGGAGGCGTCCTGCGCAACGGGCTGGACCTGTACGCCAACGTGCGGCCTATCAAACTGTGGCCGGGCGTGGACGCGCCACTGAAAGCCAAGCCGGGCGAAATAGACTATGTCATCGTGCGGGAGAACACGGAGGGACTGTACCTGTCTCGCGGCCTGGGGGTCGGCAACGACCAGGCTTTTTCGGACACGCTGCTCATGACGCGCAAGGGAGTGGAGCGGGTGAGCCGGTTCGCATTCGAGCTGGCGCGCAAACGCCAGGGCAGCCCATCGGACGGGAAGCGCCGGGTCACGTGCGTGGACAAGAGCAACGTGCTGCGCAGCTTCTGGTTCTTCCGCCGCATCTTCCAGGAGATTGGGGAGCACTACCCGGATATTGAGAAGGACTTTCTCTACTCCGATGCGGCCGGCCAGGACCTGGTGCGGCGGCCGTGGCGGTACGACGTGATGGTGATGGAGAACTTCCTGGGCGACCTGCTGAGCGACCTGGGCGGGGGGACTGTGGGAGGGCTGGGGATGTGCCCCAGCGGGAACATCGGCGACAGCGCCAACTACTTCGAGCCGATTCACGGCTCTGCGCCGGACATTGCAAGGAAGGGCGTGGCCAACCCGCTGTCGCAGGTGCTGGCGTCGGCGATGATGCTGGAGCATCTGGGGGAGGCGGCGGCGGCAAAGATGGTGCGGGACGCCGTGTGGGAAGCGCTGGTGTCCGAAGACATGGTCATCCAGGCCAACGGCCAGCCCCGTGGCGGGTCTGCCGCAGCGACCGAAGCCGTCCTGCGCCGGATACGGAAGGCGTAACAGAGGGTTGCCGCAGGTGGGCTGCTTGTCTTTCGGACGCAACGAATTTCTGAAACAAGAGGTCTGTTCACAGTCTTTTCGTTGCGAGTTGTTGCTAAACAATAACAATGTTGTAACAGACACGTAAACGATCAGGCGGCGCGCTTACGGTTAGTGCAATTACGTATTGACACCAACCTACGGGGTGCAGAGACAATGGGCTAGTGCTTGAATGGTGGAGGGATGATGAGATGAAGATTCTTGGGAAAGTGACAGCAGTGGTCGCCGCCGTCTTGATCGCCCTGGGCGTCGTGGGGCCGAGGATCGCAGGCGCATTCGAGCCCGTTGCCCCACGCGGGATTACAGGGCAGGAGCTGGAGTTCGGGCTGGAAGGCCCGGCGGCCAGCGCCGTAGAGTGTGGAGCATACTCGATAGGATCGGCCTGGGGGCGCGTCGTAGACTACGGCAGCAATAACTTCTGCAACACCAGTGTGGCCAAGATACAGGCAGTGCGCTATCTGGAGTACGACGCTGGTGGGGTGTGGGAGATCGTCGCGTCCGACATGAGCGAGTGCGTCAACTGCAGCGGCCTTCAGGCTTTGGGCAGCGTGGCGGTAGGCAGGGAAGGGACCTACAGGACGAACACCGTGTACTGTGTTACCAACGGTGACATCACCTGCGGCGCGACGACCAAAAACTTCGTTGTCGGGTAAGGACGGCGCCGGCGGACTACGGCAGGCTGGCGCAAAAGGCTCATCATCCATTCTCCCAAGGATTGACGGGCCTTCCTCCTGACACGTTGGTTTCACCGGCCCGAACAAGGTAGCAGCCCGACAAAGCAATGGCCCCCGCCACCGGCGGGGGCCATTGCTTTAGCCGCGAGCGCACGTATAATCAGCGGAGGTCAGGTAGGCGGTACAGGAGACACAATGGCACACATACGGCTACGCTGCGTTGAATGTGGGGCTTCCCATCGGGCAGATGTGCGGGCACTGTACTGCAACACGTGCAAGTTGCCTCTGGAGGTGGAGTACACGGGCGTCGGGGCGCTGTCGAGGTCAGGGCTTGGCGGCCTGTGGAGGCTTGGCGCGCCCGCGCCTGTGCACTCGCCAAGCCACGTTGTCTCCATGGGCGAAGGAATGACTGCCGTGGCGCTGTTGGAGAGGTCCGGCTTGTTGCTGGGGCTGGCCTCGCTGTTTGGGAAGCTGGAGTTCCAGTCGCCGACGGGGTCGTTCAAGGACAGAGGGACCACGGTGCTCATGTCCGCGCTCAAAGAGGCAGGGGTGGATGAGATCGTTGAGGACTCCTCCGGCAATGCGGGGGCGTCCATCGCGGCGTATGCGGCGCGGGCCGGCATCACGGCGCACATCTTCGCGCCGGCGTCGGCCCCGGCGCCCAAGGTGCAGCAGCTACGGGTGTACGGCGCGCACGTGCATCTCATCGAAGGCTCGCGGGAGGCAGCCACCCAGGCGGCCAAGGCGTTTGTGGAGCAGCGAGGGCTGGTGTACGCATCGCACAATCTCAGCCCCTTCTTTCTGGAGGGCACGAAGACCTTTGCCTATGAGCTGGTTGACCAGTTCCCGGAAGGGCTGCCTGACCACGTCGTGCTGCCTGTAGGGAACGGGTCGCTGCTGATCGGCGCCTGGATTGGGTTTCGAGAGCTACAGGCCAGCGGGCGCGTGAAGCGGCTGCCGAAACTGCACGCTGTCCAGGCCGAGGTGGTGCAGCCCATTGCGGCGGCGTACATGGGGCGCCCGTGGCGTCCGCAGGCAGGCGCGCGGACCGCTGCGGGTGGCATCGCTGTGGCCCAGCCGCCCAGGCTGCGGCAGGCGCTGCGGGCGGTGCGTGAGACGGGTGGGGCGTGCGTGGCGGCCTCCGAGGAAGCGATCCTTCGTTGGCAACGGCTGCTGGCCAGGGAGGAGGGAGTCTACGCAGAGCCGACCTCTGCCGCCGCCTTTGCGGGGTTGGAGCTGCTGGCGCGCCAGGGAGTGATAGGCGCCAGGGATGTTGTGCTCGTGCCTGTCACGGGCATGGGGCTGAAGGACATGGCGCCTGCGGAGTAGAGGGTGTTGACCAACTAAGGCTTTCGTCTTGCGGTGTAAAGGCCCCATTGTCATTCTGAGCGAGGTGGTCAATCAAGCGTTGCCCCGACAAGGCGATTGCCTCGCGAAGAATCTAAGGCCTGTGCCAATGAAGACAGGCCACCCTTGCAGAAAAGGGGTGCTGCAACGGCCTTCGCCTTGGATTCTTCGCCTGACTGCCTTCATGGCTCAGAATGACAGTGTGGAGTGTCTCTAGGACTTGCCTACTTCGAGGCCCTGGGGTGGGAGGCGAGGTAGACCTTGCGGGCCTGAGCGGGGCTGACGTGGGTGTACACCTGGGTCGTGCTGGGACTGGAGTGCCCAAGCAACTCCTGCACGATGCGCAGGTCGGCGCCGCCATCCAGCAGATGGGTGGCGAAGGAGTGGCGCAGCGTATGGGTGTGCACGTCTGAGGGCAGGTCCGCGCGCAGGGCGTACCGCTTGACGACAGCCTCAATGGAGCGCCGGGAGAGGCGTCCGCCGTAGCGGTTGAGGAACACCGCCTGGCCCGATGTCCGGCCGCGGAGCTTGGGGCGGGCGTCGTGCAGATACCTGCCTATCGCTTGGATGCAGGGGCGCCCCATGGGCACGCTGCGCTCCTTGTTGCCCTTGCCGAGGACCCGCACGGTGCGCGTCGCCGTATCCAGGTCTCCGATGTCCAGGGCGGCCATCTCCGAGAGGCGCAGGCCTGAGCCGTACAGCAGCTCCAGCAGGGCAGAGTCCCGCAGCGCCAGCGCGGGGGACCGCACGCCGGCCTCGTCTTGCTGGGGCTGCTCCACCAGATCCTTGACTTCCTCGCGGTAGAGCACCTGGGGCAGGCGCTTGGCTTGCTTGGGGATGAAGTCCCGCATGGCGGTCGAGCCGCGCGCCCAGAGAGGGGACGGCGGCGCAAGCCGCTGGGCGACAAGGTAGCGGAAGAAGGAGCGCAGGCCGGCCAGGTTGCGGGCGATGCTGCCTCTGACGTGGCCCCGGGCCTCGTTGGCCTTGCCGGGGTTGGTGGCGCGGGTGTTCATGAGCCAGGCGACGTAGCTGAGGAGGAGGCGACGGTACTCGCCGGCGACGGCCTGGGGGCCGTTGCGATTTAGGAAGGCGTTGAGACCGGCGATGGGGTCATCGCCGCCTAGACGCTCCTTTTCCAGGAACTGGAAGAAGGGGGCCAGGTCGGCGATGTAGTTGCGCACCGTAGCAGGGGACAGGTTGCGCTGCCCCTGGAGGTAAGTGCGGTAGGCGTCAATGAGGGGAGCGGATGGCTTCTCACTCAAAGCTTCAGAACCCCTTCATCGCCCGTACCTTGTTTCCATGACTTCTTGGAGGAGCGGGGGCAACCCAGGCAGGTCTCTGGCAACGGTATCCCACACGACGCGCAACTCCACTTGGTCATAACCGTGGATCAAGAAGTTGCGCATGGCCCGCATGTCAGCCCAGGGAACCCTAGGATGGGCGGATTGAACATCGGAAGGAATGTAACGCGGCGCTTCTCCAATTGTAATGAAGTTCCTAACCACGGCGTCTGCCACTTGGGGATTGCTGAGAAACTGCTCTCGGGTCATCCCGTGAGTGTAGGCGAGGATTCTTTCAATTGCCTCAAGGATGTGCCCGATCCTGAACACCCAATCCCGCGCCTCAGATGACATTCACGGCTTCCCCGTAGATACGATCGCGCAACTCCTTTATGATAGCCCCTCGCATTACAAGATCCACCCGCGTTCCCAGGATTTCCTCAAGGTAGCGGTTCAGTCGAGCAAATCCGAAGAGGGTAACCCCATCGTCTAGGTCCACCATGACGTCTACATCGCTGTTCGGATGCCCCTCATCCCGCGCCACTGATCCGAACAGGGCAAGGGAAAGGACGCCGAGCTTTCGCAGTTCCCTCTCGTGGGACTGAAGGAGCTTCATTATCCCGTCGCGCTGGGGCGCCTTTGGGCCTGAGCTTTCTTGTAGTTGTCTGGCTCCGTGTTCTGATAGCTCGGGGTCTCGTTCAACAGGCCTCGAAGCAGGGGCGTGAGCTATTGCAGGCTTTCCTACACTATGTTCCAGAGTCGCTGAAGAGAAGACGTTCACGGCTTCTCGATAGATTCGCGGCTGGAGCTCTTTATGGATCATTTTCCGCTCTGAGAGGTCTATCTCTGCGCCAAGCAACTCCTCCAGGTACCGGTTCAGTCGGGCAAGACCGAATAGGGTGACGCCTTCCTCATACTCAGCCATGATGTCCACGTCGCTGTCGGGGCGAGCCTCGTCACGCACGACGGAACCGAAGAGGGCAAGGGAGCGCACGCCGAGCTTCCTCAGGTCTGCTTCGTGGGCCCGCAGCAACTCGATGACGTCATCGCGGCGCAGGCACTTGGTCGTCGAATCGCGTTGCAGTTGCATTGCTCCCCCTTTCGGATCGCTTCCCCTATTGTCTCACACCTCCGCGTCAGACGTGGCGGCGTCGCTTTCAGCCTGAGCCTCCGTCGCTGGTTCGGCCAGAGGTTGGCGGATGCCGCAGGCGGTGCAGCGGGCGTTCTCCCTGCCGCTGGCGACCATGAGGCCGCCGCATTCCGGGCAGGGGGTGGGCAGTGGGCGCTGGTTGAGGGCGTATTTGCAGTTGGGGTACCTGGAGCAGCCGTAGAAGGTGCGCCCGCGCCCCTTGCGCTCCATGAGCACGCCCTCTTTGCACTCCGGGCACGTGACGCCTGTGGTCTTTTTCTGCAGCGACTTTTTGCCCCGGCATTCCGGGAAGCCTGAGCACGCCAGAAAGCGGCCAAACCTGCTGGTCTTGATAACCATGGGCTTGCCGCACAGCTCGCAGGTCTCGTTGGAAGGCTCCTCCACCTTGACGCGGGGCATGGCCTCGGCGGCCTCGCTGAGGGCCTTCTGGAAGGGGCCGTAGAACTCCCTGAGGACCGGGACCCACTCCTTGTCGCCCTGGGCGATCTCGTCCAGGTCTTCCTCCATTGTTGCGGTGAAGCCCACGTCTATGACGCTGGGGAAGTAGCTGATGAGCTGCCGCGCCACCACCTTGCCCAGCTCTGTGGGCTGGAACCGCCCCTGCTCCTTGGTGACGTACTGCCTGTCCTGGATGATGGAGAGGATAGGCGCGTAGGTGCTGGGCCGCCCGATGCCCTGCTCCTCCAGTGCGCGCACCAGCGTGGCGTCGTTGTAGCGGGGCGGCGGCTGGGTGAAGTGCTGCTCGGGCGTGATGCCCATGCAGTCCTGGGGGTCGCCGGTTTCCAGAGTCGGCAATGCCCTCTGCTGGTCGTCGTCGTCCGAGGAGTCGTCGCGGTCTTCCAGGTACAGGGTGCGGAAGCCGGGGAACTTGAGCACCGAGCCGGTGGCGCGGAAGAGGCAGGCCTTTGCGCCGGTGTTCGGCCCTTTGGCGTTGATGTCCACTCGGGTGGAGTCCGAAATGGCGTCTGCCATCTGGCTGGCCACCATGCGCTTCCAGACGAGGTCGTACAGGCGGAACTGATCCGTGTTCAGGTGGCGGCGGATAGCGTCCGGCTCCCGCGCGACGGATGTCGGACGAATGGCCTCGTGGGCCTCCTGGGCGTTCTTGGCCTTGCGGGTGTAGACGCGGGGCGACTTTGGGGCGTACTCCGCGCCGAACTTCTGCCGCACGTAGGCAATGGTCTCTTGCAGGGCCTGGGATGAGACGGTTGTGGAGTCGGTGCGCATATAGGTGATGAGGCCGACTGCGTCCTCCGGCCCCAGGGGCAGGCCCTCGTAGAGCTGCTGGGCGATCTGCATGGTCTTGCGCGCGGGGAAGCGCAGCTTGCGCCATGCCTCCTGCTGCAGGGTGCTGGTGGTGAAGGGGGCGGCGGGACGGGCGCGGACCTCGCGCTTTTCCACTCCCGCGACTACATAGGCTGCGTCCTTGAGGGCAGCCAGCACCTGTTCCGAGGTCTGCTGGTCCGGCAGGTCCAGGCCCTTCTTGTCGCCGGCAAAGCCGACGAGCTTTGCGGTGTACTGGACGGCTTTGCCGCCCTTTGGCGGGCGGTGCGGCTGGAGGAGCGCTTCGATGCTCCAGTACTCCTGGGCCTTGAAGGCTTCGATCTCCTGCTCACGCTCAACGACGAGGCGCAGCGCGATAGACTGGACGCGGCCTGCGGAGAGGCCCATCTTGCGCCCGCCGCTGACCTTCTTCCAGAGCAGCGGGCTGAGCTCGTAGCCCACCAGCCGGTCCAGGATGCGGCGGGCCTGCTGGGCGTTGACCAGCTTCATATCAATGTCACGGGGGTGCTGGAACGCCTCCTGGATGGCGGCCTGTGTGATCTCGTGGAAGACGACGCGCTGAGGGTGCTTGCGCTTCCAGCCGGCGGCCTCCACCAGGTGCCAGGAGATGGCCTCGCCCTCGCGGTCGGGGTCGGTAGCCTGGTAGATGTTCTCGGCGTCCTTGGACGCGCTGCGCAGCTCGGTCATCACCTTCTTCTTGTTGTCTACGACCTCGTAGGCGGGCGCAAAGTCGTCCTCGACATCAACGCCCATGACGCTGCTGGGCAGGTCGCGCACGTGGCCCATAGAGGCGATGACTTGATAGGAGTCGCCAAGGAAGCGTCCAACGGTGCGCGCCTTGGCTGGGGATTCAACAACAACCAGGTTTTTTGCCATGATCTAGGGGTTCCTTCCGTAGGGGGCAGCGGTCTCTCGCAGCCGCACGTAGCTCATGTTGCCTACCTGCTTGACCAGCCCCTTCAGTTCCATGAGAGCTAGGGTACCGCTTACGGCAGACATAGGCAATCCTGTGGTGCGCGTGACATCGTCTACGTGGGTGGGTTCGTAGGCGAGACGGGAAAGGATGGCGGCCTCGGTATCGCCGGCGGGCTCAACCAGGGCGGGCATGGGGAAGGTGAGCTGCTGTTCGACGACGTCCGCCAGGTTCAGCTCTTCCAGAACGTCCTTGTACGAGAGCACCAGCTTGGCCCCCTGCTGGATGAGGAGGTTGGTGGCAAGGCTGGCCGGGGAGAAGATGCTGCCGGGGACGCAGAAGACCTCGCGGTCCTGCTCCAGGGCGTGGCGCACGGTCCAAATAGCGCCGCTGCCCTCCGGAGCCTCGATGACCAGCGTGCCCAGGGACATGCCGCTCATGATGCGATTCCGGCGGGGGAAGTTCTGGGCATCCGGGCGGACGCCCAGTGGGTACTCGCTGACCAGGGCGCCGCACTGGGCGACGTCGGCGGCCAGCGCGCGGTGCTCCGGCGGGTAGAGGTGGTCGAGGCCGTGCCCCAGGACGGCGATGGTGCGCCCGCCTGCATCCAGCGCCGTCTTGTGGGCGATGGCATCAAAGCCGCGCGCCAGGCCGCTGATGATGGCGACGCCTCGCTGGGCGAGATCACGGGTGAGGAAGGCGGCGGCCTCGCGGCCATACGCGGTGGCCCGGCGGGTGCCGACGACGGCGATGGACCGCTCGTCCTCGGGCAGCAGCGCCCCTTTGACGAAGAGCAGGGGAGGGCGGTCGTAGATCTGCTTCAGCCGGGATGGGTAGCCGGGGTCGTCCCAGGTGAATGCGTGGACGCCCTGGCGTTCAAGCCGGGCCATCTCGGCGTCGGGGTCGGTGCGCGCTTTCAGTGCGGCAACGGCTGACAGGGCGCGGGCATCCAGGCCGGAGGCCCGCAGGGCATCCGGCGGGGCAAGCCAGGCGCGCTCCATGCTGCCGAAGGCCTTCAGCAGCAACTCGAAGCGCGCCCGGCCGATGGCGGGGGCTGCGCGAAACGCGACCCAGTATTTGAGGTCGGTGGTGGTCACGGGTGTCTTGCGCCGAGGGATGTCCAGAGTTGTGGCGGAAACGCGCTTAGGGCAATGCGCGCGCCTGGCCGCGCTGCCGTGTCTCTGGGTTGCCCTACAGACTAGGGGAAAAGGATGGGCGATGCAAGGGTATGGAGAGGTAGGGGAAGTGGCGGAGAGAGTGGGATTCGAACCCACGGTGCCCTTGTGGAGCACACACGCTCTCCAGGCGTGCCTATTAGACCGCTCTAGCATCTCTCCGCGTAAGGTCCAGTAGTATTCTCCCACAAATCGGCGCGCTGTCAAAGCCACCAGGGGCATACCCAGGGTCTTTCGGTGGTCGGTATGTATGGCCCGAGATGGGCTTGCGAGCATCGGCACGCACACTGTCATTCTAGAGCGAGGTGGTCAAATACCTCCGGTCCCAACTACGCCCCGCCTCGCGAAGAATCCCTCACGACCATCGCCTTTCGCAGGGCCACGGCAATGGCCCGTCGCTCGCTTCTTTCATTAGCCCTCGCCCAGAACCACCGAAAGACCCTGGGGGCATACCAGGTTTGCTGAACGGGAAGCGGGAAGGGAGAGGGGTCACGGCGCTGCGTGCGACCTGGAGCGCAAGGAGACCGCGAGGAAGGCCATGCGCCAGGCCATAAGCAATCCTGCCTGGAAGCTCAGGGAGATGGCGGCGAAGGTGGCGATAAAGGGGCGGTCGTACCACCACATGCGCAAGAGAAGGGCCAGCGCGCCGCACAAGACCCACGCGGGGAGCACGTCCTGCCAGGTGCGCCGGAACGACGTGAAGGTGGCGTGACGGTATGTCCCGATCCAGGGTGAAACGGCGAACCAGGCGACGGCGAAGGGCGCGACGCCTTTCGCAACGGTGAACGCAGTGATGGAAGCCTCGTGGTCGGCGCGGCCCATGATGTTGAACAGCACAAAGACGGCCAGGTCGCCGACGGCCAGGACGGCATAGGCAAAGGCCGGGGTGGTTGGGGAGACGTGTGGTGGGGGTGTGGGTGTCACGGCGGGACCTGAAGGAAAGGGAGGTATGGCGGAGAGAGTGGGATTCGAACCCACGGTGCCCTCGCGAGCACACCGCTTTTCGAGAGCGGCGCCTTAAACCACTCGGCCATCTCTCCGCATAGGGGCACTGGTCGCCTTCCTCATCTTGCTTCAGATAGGCGTGGGTGTCAAGTTGACGGCCATGCAGTGTAAGGCTATCATTCCCTCATGCTCTGCATTGTCTTCAGAGTGAGCAACCACAATGACAACTGGCGCTACGCGAATGAGGATTGATGTCCCGTTCCCTCCCGGGGAACTCCTGAAAGAGGAGCTGGAGGAAAGGGGGATGACCCAAGTCGCCCTCGCCAGAGCGATGGGTAGACCCCTGCAGAGTATCAACGCGATCATCCGAGGGAAGAAGGTCAACACTGCGGATACCGCCCTTCAACTCGAGCGGGTGCTCGGCATCAGCGCAGAGTACTGGTTGAACCTGGAGACGCGCTACCAGCTGACACTGGCGCGCCGCCGTCAGGAGGGGAGGGAGACAGCATCATGACACGCACGTCCCAGTGGGCAACGGTGGTCCTGGCGGCAGGCCAGGGGAAGCGGATGCAGTCGTCCCTGCCCAAGGTGCTGCACCCCGTCTGCGGCAAGGAGATGGCGCGGCACGTGCTGGATGCCGCCCGGGACGCCGCCGGCAGGCGCATCGTGCTTGTGGTAGGCCAGGGAGCCGAAGCGGTGCGCGAACGCCTGGGCGTGGGCTTCCAGTACGTGGCGCAAACACGGCAACTGGGCACGGGCCACGCTTTGATGCAGGCGGAGCAGGCCCTTGCGGGCCAGGCTGCCCACGTGCTGGTGCTGTACGGCGATACGCCGCTCATTCAAGCCGGGACGCTGAAGCGGCTCATGGCGCAGCATGAGGACTCCGGCGCGGTCATGACGCTGCTCACCTCCAACCTGACGCCGACGGCGGGCTTGGGGCGAATCGAGCGGGACGGGGTGGGGAGGGTCACGCGCATCGTGGAGGAGGCAGAGGCCGACGAGGCGCAACGGGCGATCCGGGAGATCAACGGCGGCATGTACGGCTTTCGCGCCGACTGGCTCTGGCCTGCGCTGCACCGCCTGACGCCTTCGCGCTCGGGCGAGCTGTACCTCACTGACCTGGTTGCACTGGCGGTGCGCGATGGGTTGCCGGTGAGCAGCGTGGCTTCCAGCGAGGAGCTGGAGATCTTTGGCGTCAACAACCGGGTGCAGCTTGCGCAGGCGGAGCGGGCCATGCGGGAGCGCATCCTGACCCGCTGGATGCTGGCGGGCGTGACCCTAGTTGACCCACAGTCCACCTATATAGACGCGGAGGTGTCCATCGGCCAGGACACGACCATCTTGCCCAACACCATCCTTCAAGGGAGGACCGCCATTGGCCTGCGGTGCCAGATCGGCCCGAACTCCATCGTGCAGGACTCGTCCATCGGCGACGACTGCAAGGTCGTGGCGTCGGTGCTGGAGGAGGCGGAGCTGGCATCGCACGTGGACGTGGGCCCGTTCAGCCATCTGCGGCCCGGGGCGGTGATCGAGCAGGAGGTGCATATCGGCAACTTCGCCGAGGTGAAGGCCAGCCGCCTTGGCCGGGGCACAAAGATGGGCCACTTCAGCTACATGGGCGATGCGACTGTGGGCAAGAACGTGAACATTGCGGCGGGGACGATCACGTGCAACTTTGACGGTGTGAACAAGAACCCCACGGAGATTGGGGACGACGCGTTCATTGGCTGCGACACGATGCTGGTGGCCCCGGTGAAGGTGGGGGACCGCTCGGTGACGGGAGCGGGGGCAGTGGTGACCAAGGATGTGCCTTCAGATAGCCTGGCAGTGGGGATGCCGGCGCGGGTGCGCAGGCGTGTCGTGAAGGGCAAGCAGGAGGGTGGGGTATAGCGACCCCCAGGGACACAGGCCTCACGGATTGCGATAAAAGCCCTGCCAAGCGCCTGTAGGCGCCGGGTTTCAAAACCCGCACCATAGGCCTCTCTGTTGCGGATACGCCAGCTTTCCAAGACCACCGCGGTCACTATGACAACTTCCTACGCCTTCGCCCTTCTCAGCACAGGCGCTAAGAAAAAGACGACCCCCATCAGCGCCAGCGCTGCTATTGCATCAATCGCGATGGCCCTAGGCGCGCCCCACGCCTCTGCCATGGCCCCGGTCAGCAGCGTGCCCACTGGCCCTGCGCCAATCGCCATCATGAGCACCCCCATGATGCGCCCCCGCATCTCCGGGGGCGTCGCCAGCAGCACGATGGTGCTCTGCATCGTCCCAAAGCTCGCCACGGCCAGCCCCTCCAGGAACAGTATCAGCAGCGAAAGGCTATAGTACGGCGATAAGGCAAAGGCCAGCACCATGGCCATCGCAATGCTTGTGCCGAAGAGGAAGACCCTGCCTGGATTGCCTGCATTGCCCCGGGACGCCAGGTACATCGCGCCCAGCAGGGATCCCAGGCCATCGGCGGCCGCCAGTACCCCCATCAGCGCCGGCCCCACGTGCAGCACGTCCTTGGCAAAGACCGGCACCATGAGGACAAAGGGGAACAGGAACATATTGGCGACGATGGTCACCAGCATCACGCCGACCAGCGCCTGGTTCCTGGCCACGAAGCGGAACCCTTGTGAGAGCATCGCAGGGACCGGTTCGCTGGCCGGCCTCGCCTGGCGCGGCGGGAATTTCGTCTTCACGAGGAACACGAAACCCACAAGATAGAGAGCCAGCAGCGCGCCGATTGCGCCGGGCAGCCCGGTTGCCGTCAAGAGCACGCCGCCCACAATCGGGCCGATCATCTTCGCACCGTTCATGGCCGCCATGTCCAGCGACATGGCGTTGGCCACCCTCGGAGCGCCCACCAGGTCTGTGATGACGGAGCGCCTTGCTGGGAAGTCGAACGTCCAGGCCACGCCCATGGCCAGCGTGACCATCGCGATGTGCCAGAACTCGGCCACGCCCGCCGCTGTCAGCGCCAGCAGCGCCGACAAGGACAGCACGTTCACCACCTGAGCGGCGATGGCCACGCGCCTGCGGTCCAGCCTGTCCGCCACGATCCCGGCAACCATGCCCAGGACAGGCATTGAGGCCATGCGGAAGAACCCAACCAGGCTCACCAGCCAGGGCGAATCGGTGAGCACCAGCACCGCCCACCCCAGCACCATCGTCTCCATCCAGCGGGCGTGGTACCACGCCCAACTGGCGTACCACAGTTGGCGGAAGCCATTGCTGCGCAGGGCATCTATCAGGCGGAGGCCCGAGCCGCCTGCGGCGGTGTTGGCTATCCGCATACTCACGCCAGGGTGAGCGCGCCCACACCGCCCACGACCAGGACAGTCGAAAACGCCTTGACGGCCAGGGACTCCCGCGTCAAGGGCTCGTCCAGCAGGCGGACAAACGGAAGGCTCAGCAATGCGCTCATAAGAAGTGTGAATATGGGACGCGTGGACATGATTGTGGAAGAAAGAGAGGCAGGGCCCTGGTCAAAGGCCGTCAGCATGAAGTACAAGCCCAGCGGGGCTAGTATCGCCTCGGTGAAGACGATAACGCCAAGCCCCTTGAGGTTCGAGGCAGCTCGCAGCGCCTGCCGCCGTCCTTCTCCCGTGAGCCCTGGTAGCAGCAGCACGCTCCCGAGGAACAACGAGCGCAGGGCAAAGACGTTCCAAAACTCCATGCTCTCCAGCGCCGCCTTAGAGGTCACCGTGCCCGCAGCAGTCAACAGGGCAGCGGCAAGGAGCGCGCCGTAGGCCAGCTTCTTGTTCCCCTCCCCTTGCTTCGCCTTCTCCCCCATGGTCGAAAGGCCTGCACCGGCGATCACCGTGAGGATTGCCAGCCAGTGCACCACCCCCAGCCGTTCTCCCAGGAACGCCATGGACAGCAGCGCCACGAACACCGGAAAGGTGTTGTAGAAGGGCACCGCCCGGGACACCTCCAGCGCGCGCAGCCCGTAGAACAGAAGCAACAGCACAAGTCCCCATAGCGCGCCTGAAACGACCGCAGCCGTCAGCGCCCCGGCAGAAGCTCCCTGCCAGGGCGCGGCCAGTATGGCAACGGCTGCCATGCCGATCTGGATGACCCCCACGAGCGCATAGAAGCCTCGTATTCCCGGCACGTACACTGCCAGGATACGCTTGTCCAGCACGCTCACCAGCGAAAAGATCGCGGCGCTTACCAGCGCGGCAAAGGCCCATCCCACGGTGAATGACCTCCTGCAGTGCCGAACCACAGAACCGAGAGCCAGGTGTAGGGGCAGGGTCTCCCTGCCCGCGTCCCACGCGCCTGCCCACATGCGCGGCGGCGGGCGCGACGACCGCGCCCCTACGACTCGTGCGCTTACCGCACAACACGTCGAACGCCGGATACAAAAAGCCCGACGGCCGCCGCCAGTCGGTTGCAGCCAATCTACACCCCCGTCAAAAGGGTGTCAATCCAATCTTTTTGTGGTTGCGTAGCCCTACTTGCTGTACCATACTGGACAACGCATTTTGATTTGAGGATGTTTTGATGGACGTGAACTCCCTGCTCGTTCCGGTAGATAAGCTGACGAGCTACTGCGACCCCGACAGCTTGGGCTTTGAGACCACACAAGAGCTCGCACCGCTGGAGGGAACGGTCGGCCAGGAACGCGCGATCAGCGCCCTGGACTTCGGGCTGAATGTGGACGCGCCCGGCTACAATATCTTCGTCATGGGCTACCCGGGCACGGGCCGCACCACCACCCTCATCGGATTTCTGCGGCGAGTCGCCGGCGAACGCCCCACCCCCGACGACTGGTGCTACGTCCACAACTTCCACGACCCTCTCCAACCAGTCGCCGTGCGCGTGCCGCCCGGCATGGGCCGGCAGATCGTCCACGACATGAGCGAGCTTGTCCGCGACTGCCTTCGGGAAATCCCCGGCGCTTTTGAGAGTGAGGAGTACCGCGCCCAGGTGGAAGACGCCATGCGCGGCATTCAGAGCCAGCGCGAGGCCATCACCCAGGGCATCGAAGAGGAAGCCCAGCGGCAGGGCTTCGTCGTCCAGCCTTCTTCCGCTGGCATCGTCACGACGCCCGTGATCAACGGCCAGCCCATCAGCCGCGAGATGTACAACATCCTTCCCGACGACACAAAGGCAGTCCTGCGCAGCAAGAGCGAGGCCCTCCAGGAGTATATCAACAGGCGCCTGGTTGAGCTGCGCCGCGTGGAGCGGGAGGCGTACCGTGTACGGGCCCAGGTGGACAAGGATTTGGTCCGTTCCGTCACAGGGCCCGCCTTCATGGACCTTAAAGAGAAGTACAAGGAGGTCCCCGCCCTCCTCAGCTACCTGGACGACGTGCGGGAGGACATTGCCGATCACGTGGACGAGTTCCGCGTTCACGAGGAGCAACGCCAGCAGCAGCAAGAGCAACTGCAAGGCGAAGCGGCCATTATGCGCGATATCGTAGAGGCGGAACGGTTCAGCCGCTACAAGGTCAACGTCCTTGTGGACAACAGCCGCACCAAGGGCGCTCCCGTTATTTTCGAGTGGAGCCCTTCCTACTACAACCTTTTCGGCAGAGTCGAGTACCGCTCCCGCTTCGGGACCGCTGCAACTGACCTCACCATGGTCCGACCGGGCGCCTTGCACGTGGCCAGCGGCGGCTACCTGGCTATCCAGGCCAAGGACATCCTCATCAACCCGCTGGCCTGGGAGACACTGAAGCGCGTCCTCCGCAGCGGCGAGGTGCGCATCGAGAACTTCGCCGAGCAGTTCAGCTCCATCCCTACTGCAACGCTCCGCCCTCAGCCCATCCCCGTCAACACCAAGATTATCCTCATGGGCACCCCATATCTCTTCTCCTTGCTCCAACGCGCCGACGAGGACTTCGGCAAGTTCTTCAAAGTCAAAGCCGACTTCGACCTCTCTATGGAGAAGACTCCGGACAACGCCAGGTTCTACGCCGCCTTCGTCTGTAACCGCTGCCGCGACCTCAACGTCAGGCCATTCCACAAGAGCGGCGTCGCCAAGCTGGTGGAGTATGCCTCGCGCGTCGTTGAGGACCAGACGCGCCTGACCACCCGCTTCATTGACATTGCCGACCTCATCACCGAGGCCGACTACTGGGCGCGCCACGATGGCGACAGCAAGGCCGTCATGGGCGCACACGTCGCAAAGGCCATAAAAGAGAAGATCTTCCGCTCGAACCTGCCGGAGGAGCGCATCCAGCGCCTCATTGACGAAGGCACCATCCTGATTGACGCCGAGGGCGCGGTTGCCGGCCAGGTCAACGGCCTCTCCGTGTACATGCTGGGCGACTACTCCTTCGGAAGGCCCGTGCGCATCACCGCCCGCACCTCCCTGGGCCGGGGCCAGGTGGCCAACATTGACCGCGAGGCCCAGATGACGGGCCGCATCCACAACAAGGGTTTCTTTATCCTCACCAGCTACCTCATGGGCAAGTTCGGTCAGGACCGCCCGCTTAACGTCCGCGTATCCATCGGGTTCGAGCAGACCTACGATGAGGTAGAGGGCGACTCCGCCTCCGCCGCCGAGCTGTACGCGCTGCTCTCCAGCCTTGCAGGCATTCCCATCAAACAGAGCATCGCCGTCACCGGCTCCGTCAACCAGTTCGGACAGGTGCAGGCTATTGGCGGCGCCACCCACAAGATCGAAGGCTTCTTCGACGTCTGCAAGGGCAAAGGGCTGACGGGCCGGCAGGGCGTCGTCATCCCACGCTCCAACGTCAAGAACCTGGTCCTGCGCGAGGACGTAGTAGAGGCGGTGAAGAGCGGCATGTTCAACGTATGGGCCGTGGACAGCATTGAGCAGGGCATGGAAGTCCTGACCGGCGTGCCTATGGGCCAGCCCGACGACAAGGGCGCCTACCCGGAGGGCGCCATCGGCTACGCCGTCGTCAAGGCCCTGGACCGTCTGGCCGAAAAAGCCCGCGATCTCGCCCGCCAGGAAGGCGGCGACGCAGACTCCGGCTCAGCCAACGGCGGCCAGCCCAGTGGCCACGACCATAGCGCCTAGCCGCAAGCGTTGCATCGCTGCCAGCTATAAGACCAGGGTCTTTGGTTCTCTGGGGAAGAGACTATCTCCTCTCCCTTGAGGGGAGAGGACTAGGTGAGGGTGAAGCGTACCGCTCAGAAACGCAAAGCTATTATTTTGATGACGTTTGGGGCGCGTTCATCCGGCCCGAAACACCGAAAGACCCTGGCTATGAGACGGGACACGCTCCTGTTGACACCCCCAGCGCCTGCGTGGTACGCTGCGCCTATGTTGTCTGTGAGCAATATCACAAGCATGTGTTGTTGTGCCCCAAGGAGGGACGTGCTCTCGTTGCCATTGTGACCCAATAGCGCTAACCGATCAGCTATGCACGCCCCCTCGACTTCACGGTTGAGGGGGCGTTTTAGTTGTTATCGTCCTAACTGAATTGGGAGGTCGTTATGCTTGCATCGGTTGCTTCCGTCGCATCTTCCCGTCAGGCTGTGTCCCTTGTCGCTTGCCACGCCTCCCTCTGCGTCACGTCGCTGTGTAGCTGTTGTTGTAGCCATGACCATCCACCTACTACAACACCAGAAACGCAGAGGCTACAGCTATGCAACACACAATCCGCACCCCTTCTCTGACCTTCGCCGCACTCCTCGCTCTTGGCCTTCTCGCCGCGTGCGGCGGAAGCGCAAGTCGGCCGTCGCTGACGGCCACATCCACACCACAAGGTAGCGGCTCACTTGTGGCTGCCCAGCCCACTCCAACCGCTGCCCCTGAGCTGAAGGGGACCATCAACGTCTCCGGCGCATTCGCGCTCTATCCGCTGATGATTCAGTGGAGCGAGGAGTTTCAGAAGCTCCACCCCAACGTCCGTTTCAACATCTCTGCCGGCGGCGCGGGCAAAGGCATGTCCGATGCTCTAGGGGGCCTCGTGGAGATAGGGATGGTGAGCCGGGAGATTTCCCCCAACGAAGTGGAGCGTGGGGCCTTCTACGTTGCCTCCGCCATTGACGCCGTCGTTCCCGTGACCAACGCGGCGAACCCCTTGCGGGAAGAGATTCTCTCCAAAGGCCTGAGACGGGAAGATTTCGCCAACATCTGGATCACCGGCAAAGTCACCGACTGGAAGGACCTGTACCCCGGCGCAAAGGCCTTTGGCGATACAGCGCTGCACGTCTACACGCGCAGCGACGCGGCAGGCGCTCCGGAAACATGGGCCGCCTACCTCGGAAAGAAGCAGGAGAATCTGCTGGGCATTGGGGTCTTCGGCGACCCCGGCCTTGCCGAGGCGGTCCGCAGGGACCCGGTCGGCGCTGGTTTCAACAACGTCGGCTATGCCTACGACGCGAGCGCCAAAAAGCAGAACGCCGGCCTGCTGGTTATTCCCATTGACATCAATGGCAATGGCGCAATTGACCCGGACGAGAATTTCTACGAGGACCGGGCAGACCTGGTGGAGGCCATCGCGAACCGCGTCTATCCGTACCCGCCGGCCAGGCCGCTGTACCTGGTGGGCAAGGGGCCCTTCACCGGCGTCGCCAAAGAGTTCGTGACGTGGATTCTGACCGATGGCCAGAAGTTCAACATCGAGTCCGGCTATGTCCCCATCTCCCAGGATCGCATCAAGAGCGACCTGGAAAAGCTCCAGTAGCCACGTGGGCGTTGCCATGCCCGCCGCGCCTGGGCGCGGCGGGCATGGCTTCATGCGAAGGAGGGTGCAAGGGGACCGCGTGCCGCTGGGGCGTCTCTGTAGGGCGCAAGGCTTGCGCCCCTGGGCGGGTGGGAACAAAAACCTTTGCCGGCCAAGAACAGGCCAATACTCGGATTGTCGAGCAAGGCGTTGCGCACCCTAGGGCTAACGGCCCCTCAATAAGCGCCGAAGGAATAAACACATATGCTCATCATAGGCCGGAGGTCCGCTGACAGGCTGACAACCACGCTCATGTACCTGGCTGCGTCCTTTGTTGTCGCGGGCGTGCTGGTCATGGGCGCCGGCCTGCTGATCAAGTCCTGGCCAATCCTTGAGACGAACGGGCTAAGCGGCCTCTTGTTCTCCTCGGCATGGCGGCCGTCGCAGGGGGAGTTCGGCTTCTTCCCGTTCATCATGGGTACGCTCTGGGTGACAGGGATTGCCGCCCTTATCGCTTTGCCCATCAGCATCTTGACCGCCGTGTACCTGGCGGAGTATGCCCACCCACGCGTGCGCTCCATCCTGAAACCGTTCATGGACGTGCTGGCTGGCATTCCATCCGTGGTGTTCGGGGTATGGGGCATCCTGGTGCTGGCCATCGGCGGGTTCAACATCGGCTTCAACGTGCTCACCGGTGGGATCGTCCTGGCGCTCATGGTTGTGCCGGTGATTACCTCCATCGCAGAAGAGTCGTTTAGAACAGTGCCGAATCACGTGAAAGAGGCATCCCTTGCCCTGGGGGCGACCAAGTGGGAGATGGTCAAGCACGTGGTCCTGCGCAGCTCTCTGCTGGGGATCGTCGCCGCAGGGGTCATGGGGTTTTCGCGGGCCTTTGGCGAGACGCTGGCGGTGCTGATGGTGGTAGGCAACATCGCCAGAGTGCCTACCAATCCGCTTGATCCTGGCTACCCCCTGCCTGCGCTCATCGCCAACAACTACGGTGAAATGATGTCCATACCGTCATATGAGTCCGCGCTGATGTTCGCCGCCCTCATCCTCTTCACTGTCGTAGTGATGTTCAACGCCATCGCCCGCCTGGTGCTGACGCGGCTGCAAGAGAGGTGGGCATGATGACAAGGCGCAAAGCTGAAGAAGTGTTCTTCAAAGTCCTCATGCTCTCGGCCACCAGTGTCGTTGTAGGGACGCTGCTCAGCATCATCGCCACGGTGTTGTGGAAGGGTTTGCCCGCGCTCAGCCTCGGCGTCCTTACCCAGCTACCGTCCGGTGGCTTCTACCTCGGTCGGGGTGAGGGTGGAATCCTCAACGCCATCGTTGGGTCAGTCTACCTGGCCGTGGGGTCCACCGCACTGGCGTTTGCCGTCTCGTTGCCCCTGGCGCTGCTTCTGCAGACTGAATACGCCGGACGGTCGCCGTTCGCGGGCGTGGTGCGCCTGGCGCTGGATATTGCCTGGGGCATCCCGTCCATCGTGTATGGCGCGTTTGGCTTCGTCATCATGCTTGCTTTCGGCATCAGGGCATCGCTGCTTGGAGGCATCATCGCGCTGACGCTGCTGGTGATTCCCATCATGACCCGCGCCATGGACGAGGTCATCCGGACCGTGCGGCGAGACCTGAAGGAAGCATCGTTCTCCTTGGGGGCGACCAGATTGGAGACGTCGTTCAACGTGGTCCTGCGGCAGACGCTGCCAGGCGTGCTTACAGCCGTGCTGCTGGCTTTTGGCAGAGGCATTGGCGACGCCGCATCGGTGCTCTTGACCGCCGGCTATACAGACCGCATACCCACGTCGTTGCTGGAGCCGGTAGCCTCTCTGCCCCTGGCGGTCTTCTTTTTGCTGGGCACGCCCTTCCCGGCGACCCAACAAAAGGGCTATGCGGCCGCTCTCGTGCTTCTGTTGGTAGTCCTGCTCATAAGCGCGGCTGCCCGGTATCTCTCGTCTCGATTCTCCCGGTACATCTCAAAGTAGGGAGCACATCACATGCCCAACAACAATGGTAGCGCTGGAGGCGTTGCAGTCAGTGGCCGGAGCCAGGGCGCAACAGCCACTCTGGACCGCCCGGTCAAGGGAGAGATTGACATCCGTGATCTCCACGTGGCCTATCGCGACACGAAGGAGGGCTATGAAGCGCTGAAGGGCATCTCGGTCGTCTTTCCGGCACATCAGATCACAACCATCATTGGCCCCTCCGGTTGCGGGAAGACGACGCTGCTCCGCTCGCTGAACAGGCTTGTGGATGCCGCTGGAGATGCGGAGCTGTCCGGCGAGATCTGGGTGGATGGGCAGAATGTCCTCCATCCGAAGACCGACGTCGCCTCTCTCCGGAAGAAGATCGGGCTTATCGCCCAGAGGCCGACCCCTCTGCCTATGTCCATCTACGACAACGTGGCCTATGGGCCACGGCTTCACGGGACCCGGGACAAGCGGAAGCTTGATTCCATTGTCCAGGAAAGCCTTGAGACCGTGGCGCTCTGGGAGGAGGTGAAGGGCCGGCTGAAAACCCCTGCTTCCAAGCTGTCCATCGGACAGCAGCAGCGGGTCTGCCTGGCTCGAAGCCTTGCCGTAGAGCCTGAGATACTGCTCGCGGACGAGCCGACCTCCGCGCTGGACCCGGTGTCATCCCAGACGATTGAGCAGGAGCTGGTGGAGCTCAAGAGCAGGTACACCATCGTCATGGTGACCCATAACCTGCGGCAGGCGCGCCGCTTGGGAGACTACGTGGTGTTTCTGTACCTGGGCAAGCTCATTGAGCACGGCCCTTCCGCCGACGTATTCCAGAGCCCACGGGAGCAGTTGACGCAAGCGTACATCGGCGGGCAGATCAGCTAGCGCCTAGCTGCGAAAACGGCCCACAATCAAGTCCCGTTCGTACAAGTCCCGCTTGTCGAACCACGGACGCGCCCTTCGACACGGCTCAGGGCGAACGGATTTCTATCGCACGCCTATTTTTGCGAAAACGGCTGACGAGTTGTTTCCGGCCCCAATGCGCGCTACCTGATCCCGCCCCGGTGGGAGAACTCCCGCTCCTGGCTGGTGATGAACTCCAGCAAGCACGCCCTGCCCTCCTCCGTCGCGCGCTTGGCCCGCAGGATCGCCGGCGCCACTTGCGCCGGGTCCTCCACCCGCTCTGACCACCCGCCCATGGCGCGGGCCATGTCGGCGTAGTTCCCGCCCAGGTCCCGCGTGTTGAACAGCTCGTGTGACCGCTTCATCGCCTCCGTCTCCACCGCCATGGTGGAGTTGTTCAGCACCACGGTCAGCGTCGGGATGTTGGAGCGCACCGCCGTCTCGAAATCGGTGCCGATCATGCCGAAGGCGGCGTCGCCCATGAAGTTCACGCAGAACTTGTCCGGCGCGGCCAGCTTCGCCCCGATGATCAGCCCTAGCCCCGTGCCCAGGCCGTGCGACTTGCCCCAGCCCAGGTACGTCCTTGGCCCGTCCGACTGGTAGAAGGGCATGATCTGGTCGCGCGGGCTGCCGGAGTCGTGGGTGACGATGGCCTTTGCGGGGTCCACGTTGCGCATGAACTCCCAGATCACGCGGTACGGCGTAATAGGCTTCTCGTTGGACGCCAGCTTGCGCATCCACTCCGCCAGCCACTCCTGCCGGATGGTGGCGATTTCCTCCGCCACGTGGCCGCCGCCGCGCCGGGACCGCGAACCCAGCAGGTCCCGCGCCGCCTCAATGAACTGCCGCAGCACCAGCTTGGCGTCACCGATGACTGGGTAGTCCACGTTGTAGTTCTTGCCGATGTCATTGGGGTCGTTGGTGGCGTGGACCATCGTCTTCCCGGCGGGGATGGTCGTCGTCATGCCGTGCTTCGTGAAGCTGGTGCCGATGCCAAAGACAACGTCCGCCCGCTTCAGGAACTCGTAGACGGGGCGGCTCATGACACCGGAGCCGCTGCCCAGCGCCAGCGGGTGCTTCTCCGGGAACGCGCTCTTGCCCGCCATCGTCGTCATCACTGGGATTTGCGTCAGCTCCGCGAACTCCACCAGCTCCTGCGTGGCGTTGGCGTACAGCACGCCCTGCCCCGCATGGATGATAGGGTGCTGGGCAGCAAGCAGCGCCTTCGCCGCCTCCAGCACGGCCTGGGGGTCG
This sequence comes from Chloroflexota bacterium, assembly GCA_016210395.1. Taxonomy (GTDB): domain Bacteria; phylum Chloroflexota; class Dehalococcoidia; order Lucifugimonadales; family JACPCL1; genus JACPCL1. Next base: position 22,790 of record JACQUI010000048.1, read on the forward strand.
GCCTGATAGCCCGTCGCTTTCACCGGCTTGTAGCTCTCCAGCACACCGGCGGGCACCTCCTCCAGCGCCACGTCCGAGGGTATCTCCACCATCACCGGCCCCGGCCGGCCCATCTTCAGATGGGAGAAGGCCCGCCGCATCGAGTCAACCGTCCGCGCGGGCGTGGTGATCTGCTCCACCGACTTGGTGATGCCCGCGAAGTTGCGCACCGAGCTGAAGTGCGGGAAGACGCCGTCGCGGTCCCTGGGCTGGCCCAGCGGCAGCAGCAGCACCGGAGTGCCGTCGGAGAAGGCGGTGGCAACGCCGGCGTAGGCGTTCTCCGCGCCCGGCCCGTACTGCATGGCGAAGACGCCCGCGGGCGACCCGTTCTTCACGCGTGCGTAGCCATCGGCGATACCCACGCCGGCGCGCTCCTGGCGGCAGATGATGGGCCGTATGCCCGCCTCCGCCGCCGCCTCGATCACCGGCGTCGTGGGGAACGCCGCCATGTACTGGATGCCTTCCATCTTCAGGACCTGGGCTATGGCGTCTATGGTGCGCATGGGATGTCTCCTTTTCGTACGATGGGGCTAAACAATGTAGCCGTTACATGGCTTCATAGCTGCTTCAGCTTGCGGCGCTCAAGCCAGCGCTGGAAAGAGCCGGGGCTTTCCGCCGACTTCCTGCCCAACAGCAGTCCCTCGACACCAATATCCTCATCAAGATCTGGCCAGTGAATCCCATACCCCGCGCCGCTTATCTGAAACCTGGCGCGTTCTGCCGGCGAACCGTGGGCCAGACGAGGATACCAACCGATGGGCACAGCAATTGTGCGGCCATCTTCCAGGTCTACGGATAACGTATCGTCGCTCACTGTGACGTTCAGGACTCTACCCAGACTGGGGAGTACCGCCGCAGAAGTCGTCCCACGCATGCTCAACACCTTAAGGTCTCGCTACGCCGCAAAACGGACTACTTCCAGTTCCGCCGCCGAGTCCACACGTTTAATGATTTCATCAACCCGCCTCATGACGGCGGATTCCAAGAGATACTCGCCACAGTTGGCGCACTGGAGCGTCGGCAAGTCCTTCACAACGACAATCGTGGAGTCTGTCACCTTGAAGGGAAGGCTCGTGACCTTGGGCTCCATCTTTCCCCCGCATACGTGACACTTCATTCGCGCCTCCTTACCTTGAGATCAACGCTCCACTCCTCGGGATCAGGGTAGTACGCAGTTACCACTCGCACGTTGTCCCCTTCAAGATCCACACCAAACGGCACGTGGAACGGAGTGTTCTCGTGCTCGGCGTAGACAAGATAGCTGGGCCGGTACTTGTCGTCAGGGTACGCTTCAATGATCTCGAAGGTGTCTGCAGAGCCGAGAACGGACTGAACAGGTATTGCCCTTCCTCTCAACCGTACGCCGATGTGATAGGTCCATCTAACCTTGCTTTCTCTGACGCATCTCTTGATGAATTGCAGCGTGTCGGGTGCAGTAGTCATTTGGCTTCGCAATTGTACACGAGGCTCTCCAAGAGCACCACTCCATCCCCTATAATGCTCCCCACAGACCAGCAGGAGCATTCCCTTGCCCGCCCTCAAGGCAGACCTCATTGGTATGCATCGGTATGCATGCCAACGTCATCACCGTCAACAGCGGCAGCCACGCGCCCAGGCCATCGCCCTCCGCATCCCCCTCCTGCGCGCCATCGTTGGCGGCCAGACCGTTTACGAGGCGTGAACCTTGCCCGCTTGCCCTTCTCTCTATGCTCTATGCTCGTCTGCCCTATGCTCTATGCTCGTCTGCCCTATGCTCTATCCCCGTCTGCCTACATGCCCGTATGTTAGTATGTCCGTACCATGCCACACTTACTCATTGACACCGACCCCGGCACCGACGACGCCATCGCACTGCTCATGGCGCTGAACGCGCCGGACGCAGAGGTGGCCGGCGTCACCACCGTCGGCGGCAACGCCTCCCTGTCCCACGTCACCAAGAATGCCCTGGCCGTCCTGGAGCACATGGGCCGCACAAGCGTGCCCGTGGCGAAAGGGGCCGCCATCTCACTGGCGGGCGACCCCTTCCGCTACGCGTACGATTTCCACGGCCATCGCGGCCTGGGCGTGCACATGCTCCGTCCGACGGCCGCTGCCGTCCGGGAGGACGCCGTCAGCTTTATGGCGGCCCGCATCCTGGAGGGCTTCCCTCTCGCCGTTGCGGAGAGAGGGATTGAGGGAGAGAGGTCGGAGGAGAAGGGCGTCACGCTCGTTGCGCTGGGGCCCCTCACTAACGTGGCCCGCCTGCTCCAGCAATACCCGCACGCCGCGCAGGGCATCGCGCGGCTGGTCGTCATGGGTGGCGCGCTGGACCAAGGCAACGTCACGCCCTACGCCGAGTTCAACACCTACAACGACCCCGAGGCGGCGTCCGCCGTTTTTGCATCGGGCGTCCCCATCACCCTGGTGCCCCTGGACGCCTGCGCCCAGGTAACGCTCAGTGCAAAAGACCTGGCGCGATGGCGCGACTCCAAGGCCCCCGCTGCCAGGCTGGCCGACCGCATCCTGCTCAAGTGGTTCCAGCGCCAGACCAACCACCAGGCCTTCGATCCCTGCGACCCGCTTGCCATGGCCGTCGCCCTGGCGCCGGACATCGCGTCCTACGAGCACGGCTCGGTAACCGTGGACACGAGCGCGGAGGAGACCAGGGGCCGCACGCTGTTCCAGCCCGGCTCAGGAAACGTGTCGGTGGCCCGCCGGGTGGACGCCGCCGCCTTCTACGCCTTGCTGGATGAGCTGTTGCTGCGGGGCGGCTGAGGAGGTCCTGTCTGTAACCCTCCTCTTGATGGCTATAAGGATTTTATGATAGCATGGGCAGCGAGCACACATTCTATGATTACGTGGATGACGCCGGAGCGAATACTATCCATGCTTGATTCTCCCGCAAAAACCCTCCAACGCATCATAATGTGTAAACTCGTCAAACAACCGGTACAAGATGTACTATCCAATGCTACGCGTCTCGCAACATATGGCGTCATTTGGAAGAGCCAAAACGCTCCGACTGGCCCCGAAGGGGTTTTTACGAAGGAATCA
>JACQUI010000038.1 GCA_016210395.1 Chloroflexota bacterium
CCATTACCGCCGCGGCGGCGACGACGTACTGGAAGGACTGCCAAATCAATATCATTGACACGCCAGGCCACGTGGACTTCACCGCAGAGGTGGAACGCAGCCTGCGCGTCCTGGATGGCGGCGTGGTCGTGTTCGACGCCGTAGCCGGCGTGCAACCGCAGTCGGAGACGGTGTGGCGGCAGGCCGACCGGTACCGAGTGCCGCGCATTTGCTTCGTCAATAAGATGGACCGCGTGGGCGCGAACTTCGTGCGCACGGTGGACATGATCCGCCACAGGCTGAAAGCGAATCCCGTCCCCATTCAGTTGCCCATCGGCGCCGATGCTTCTTTCAAGGGGGTCATTGACCTCTTGGAAGAGAAGGCGCTCATGTTCTCCACGAACGGTATCGGCGAGGACCAGCTCCCTACAGAGGCGCCCATCCCCGCTGAGTACAAGCAGGACGTGGAGAGCTACCGCAGCGTGATGGTGGAGAAGATTGCCGAAACCGATGACGCCCTCATAGCCAAGTACCTGGAGGGCGAGGCCATCTCCGTAGAGGAGCTTCGAGCCGCTCTCAGGAAGGCTACCATAGCCAATCTCATTGTCCCAGTGGTGTGCGGCAGCGCGCTGCGCTACTGGGGAGTTCACCCTCTTCTGGATGCCATCACCTACTATCTGCCATCCCCTCTCGATCACCCTACGACGAAGGGTATGGATATGAAGACCGCCGCGCCGGTGGAGCGCGCCACCAGCAAGGAAGCCCCCTTCTCTGCTCTGGCTTTCAAAGTAGTCACCGACCCCTACACCGGCCGTATGGTGTACTTCCGCGTCTATTCGGGCACCGCCAAGAGCGGTATGAACGTCTTCAACTCGACGAAAATCCACCGGGAACGCATGGGCCGCATGATGCGGATGCTTGCCAACCGCCGCGAGGACGTGGAGGAGCTTGCCGCCGGAGACATCGGCGCCACCGTTGGCCTCAAGAACACGTTCACGGGCGACACGCTGTGCGACGAGAGCGCGCCGCTGTTGTTGGAGTCCATCAAGTTCCCCCAGCCGGTCATCTCTGTGGCGGTCGAGCCCAAGAGCAGGGCGGACCAGGAGAAGCTGGGCGACGCGCTGAACAAGCTTGCCGAAGAAGACCCAACGTTTATCCGCCATTTCGATGATGAAACGGGGCAGACCATCGTGGCGGGCATGGGCGAGCTCCACCTGGAAGTGCTCATGGAGCGGCTGCGGCGGGAGTTTGGGCTGCAAGTGAACCAGGGCAGGCCCAAGGTTGCGTATCGCGAGGCGATCACGGTCCCAGCGCGCGCCGAAGGCCGCTTCATTCGCCAATCGGGCGGGCACGGCCAGTATGGCGACGTGTGGGTGGAGATCGAGCCGCTGGAACGGGGCACGGGTTTTGTTTTTGAAAACAAGATTGTCGGGGGCTCTATTCCCAAGGAGTACATTCCGGGCGTGGAAGCCGGGGCGAAGAGCGCCCTGGAGAACGGCGTGGTGGGTGGGTATCCGGTCATTGACGTGAAGGTGAGCCTGACCGACGGCAGCTATCACGAGGTGGACTCCTCGGAAATGGCGTTCAAGATGGCGGGGTCGCTGGGAGTCAAGGAAGCGATGAAGAAGGCGCGGCCTGTGCTTCTTGAGCCCATGATGTCGGTGGAGATCATCTCGCCGGGGGAGTTTCTGGGAGATATCCTCGGCAATCTGAACAGCCGCCGCGCCCAGATAAAGAACATGGAGGGCCAGGGGAGCACGCAGGTCATCGCGGCTGATGTGCCTCTTTCGGAGATGTTCGGGTATGCTACGGACCTGCGCTCGCTGACGCAGGGTCGCGCGAGCTATTCTATGGAGTTCAGTCACTATGCAGAGGTGCCCCAACACATGGCCCAAGAGCTGGTGGCGCGCCGCTAGCGCCAGCAGAAGGATAGGAGACCTATGACTACCCAAGCACAAGGAGCCGGGCACCGCCAGCGGATTCGCGTGGTGCTGAAGTCCTTTGATCATCGCGTGCTGGACCAATCGGCGGAACACATTGTGGAGACGGCAGAGCGCGCGGGCGCTCAGGTGGCGGGGCCGGTCCCCTTGCCCACGAGCATCAAGCGTTTCTGCGTAACGCGTTCTCCCCACGTGGACAAGAACTCCCGCGAGCACTTTGAGATTCGCACGCACAAGCGGGTCATTGATATTCTGAACCCTACATCAAAGACCATTGACGCCCTGACGCGGCTGAACATGCCGGCAGGGGTTGACATATCCATTAAGCTATAGGATGTGCCTTTTGACCAAGATTGGTGGAGCTGGCAAGGCGCATGAGTTCAGATTCACTGACGGAGACCCCTTACAAGGGTAGGAATTATGACCACAGGAATTGTCGGTAAGAAGCTGGGCATGACCCAGGTGTTTCTGGAAGACGGAACGGTGGAGCACGTCACCGTGGTCGAGGCGGGGCCGTGCGTCGTCACGCAGGTGAAGACGAAGGCCAAGGACGGGTATGAGGCCGTTCAGGTCGGTTTTGGCGAGGCGAAGCGTCTCACCCAGCCTGAAGAGGGGCACCTGAAGCGGGCGGGTGGGAAGTACGCGCACCTGCGCGAGTTCGCGGCTACGGACATTGACGCCGTGCAGGTGGGGCAAAAGGTGGATGCCTCGATCTTCAAGCCTGGGGACATTGTAGATGTCATCGGGACAAGCAAGGGCAGGGGCTTCGCTGGCGTTGTGAAGCGCCACCATTTCAAGGGCGGCCCCAAGACGCACGGGCAATCGGACCGCCATCGGGCGCCCGGGGCCATCGGTTCAGGCACAACGCCGGGCAAGATCATCAAAGGGCTGCGCATGGCGGGGCACATGGGCGTGGAGCGCGTGACCGCTCAAAACATAACGGTGGTGCGGGTGGACGCGGAACGCAACCTGCTGGTCCTGCGGGGTTCTGTGCCCGGGGCAAATCAGGGAGTCGTCGTCGTGAGACATACTGCAACCAAAGGGAAGGGAAGCTAAAATGCAGCTCCCCCTCTATGACACTACCGGGGCCACCGTAGGCACCGTGGAGGTCAGCGACCTCCTGTTCAACGTGCCTATGCGCAAAGACGTGGTGCACCAGGCGCTGGCGCGGCAGCTTGCCAACGGCAGGCAGGGCACCTCGAATACCAAGACGCGCGGCGAGGTGTCCGGCGGCGGCATCAAGCCGCGGCCGCAAAAGCACTCGGGCAAGTCGAGGCAGGGTTCCATCCGCTCGCCGCAGTGGCGGCACGGGGGAATCGTGTTCGGCCCACACCCCCGGACGTACCGCCAGCGCATGCCCAAGAAGATGCGCCGCCTGGCGATACGGTGCCTTCTGACAGACAAGGCGAAGGACGAAAAGCTTACGGTTGTGCAAGGCCTTGACCTGTCCGGCGCCAAGACAAAAGAGATGTGGGGCATCCTGCAGGCGCTGAAGGTAAGCAGCAGCGTGCTTGTGGTGACGCCCCAAAAGGACCCCAACGTCCTGCTTTCAACCCGCAACCTTGAAAGGGTGAAGGCGTTGCCCGCCACGGAAATCAACGTGGCGGACCTGCTGAACCATGAGCGTCTGGTTATGACTGTGGACGCGCTCCGCCAGGCGGAGGCTCTGTGGGCGAAGCCGGGTTCCAAGGGCCAGGCAGGGGAGGAGGCGTAGCCATGCATCCACTAGAAGTCCTGGTGCGCCCCGTGGTCACAGAAAAGAGCACGCTCCTTCAGGAGAAGGACAAGTATGTGTTCGAGATCGCCTCCAAGGCCAACAAGGCTCAGGTGAGGGAGGCGGTGCAGTTGGCGTACAACGTCAAGGTGACCGGCGTGAACATCGTGAAGAACCGGGGCAAGATGAAGCGTTTTGGCCGGCGCATCGTGCGCAGCCGCGACGTGAAGAAGGCGATTGTGACGCTGCAGTCGGGCGACCGTATCCGCATTTTTGAGGGAGCATAAGCAATGCCTCTGAAGAGCTTTACGCCTATTACTCCCTCCCGAAGAGGCGCAGTCCTGCCCACGTTTGAGGAGGTCACCCGGGACGAGCCAGAGCGCTCCCTGAGGGTGCACCTCAAGCGGCATGCGGGCCGCAACTTCCGTGGCAAGATTACGACGCGGCACAGGGGTGGGGGTTCCAAGCGGTACTACCGCATCATTGACTTCAAGCGCGACAAACACGGCGTGCCCGGCAAGGTTACGACCGTGGAGTATGACCCGAACCGTTCGGCGCGGATCGCTCTGGTGCAGTACGCGGACGGCGACAAGAGGTATATCCTCGCACCCAGCGGGTTGCAGGTAGGAGACAAGGTGGAGTCCGGGCCGGACGCAGAGATCCGGATGGGCAATGCTCTGCCGCTGGCCGGTATCCCTACAGGCACCATGGTGCATAACATTGAGATGCATCCCGGCAAAGGCGGGCAGATCGTGCGGAGCGCAGGCGGCGCGGCCCAGGTGCTGGCCAGGGAAGAGGAATACACGCTAGTGCGCCTGCCCTCGGGCGAGGTGCGCAGGTTTCTGAACAAGTGTATGGCGACCATCGGCCAGCTTGGGAACCTTGATCAGAAGAACGTGAAGTCCGGCAAGGCTGGGCGCATGCGGCACAAGGGTTGGCGGCCTTCGGTGCGTGGCTCCGCCATGACGCCCAGGGACCATCCCCACGGAGGCGGCGAGGGCCGTTCTCCCATCGGCATGCCTGGGCCGAAGACGCCGTGGGGCAAGCCCGCCCTGGGCAAGAAGACACGGAACAACCAGCGTACGGACAACATGATCGTCCGTGGCAGGAAGCAAAAGTAGGTACGCCATGTCCCGTTCTATCAAAAAGGGCCCCTACGTCCATGAGAAGCTGGCCAAGAAGGTTGAGGCGGCCAAACGCAGCAGCGCCCGCGTGGTGATCCGCACATGGTCGCGCGCGTCCATGATCATGCCGGATTTCGTGGGCATGACCATTGCGGTGCACGACGGCAGGCGGCACGTGCCCCTGTTCCTGACGGAAAACATGGTGGGCCACCGGCTTGGAGAGTTCGCGCCGACGCGCACCTTCCGGGGCCATGGCTCCAAGTCTGAGAAGACGACGACGGTAAGGAAGTAGCCATGGCTGTGCACGCGACCGCCAAGAACATCACGATATCTTCAAAGAAGCTGAAGTGGATCGTCAACCAGGTCCGGGGACGGTCTGTTGCGGAGGCCTTGAATATCCTTCGTTTTTCGCCTACGCCTTCGGCGCAAGAAGTGGCCAAGGTGGTGAAGTCTGCCGCTTCGAACGCAGAGAACAACCTGCTGATGGACCCTGAAGGGCTAAAAGTCGTCGCTATCTACGCCAACGAGGCCCCGACCATGAAGCGGTTCATGCCGCGGGCCAGAGGGCGGGCCGGTAAGGTCAACAAGCGGTCCAGCCACATCACGGTAGTCGTAGACCAGGAGGCTTAGGTGGGACAGAAGACCCATCCGGTCGGCTTCCGACTGGGCATCATTCGCGATTGGGATGCCACGTGGTTCGCTGCAAAAAGCGAGTCCTACAGGCAGTGGCTCCAGGAAGACTTGTCCATCCGCAAGTCCATTCTGGGGAGATATCCGGATGCCGGCATTGCCCGTGTCAAGATTGAACGGGGCAGCAACGACATCACCATCACGCTGCACACCTCGCGTCCGGGCATCGTCATTGGGAGGGGAGGGCAGCGCATTGATGATCTCCGGCACGAGTTGGAGACGCTTACCGGGAAACGGTCCCGTGTGAACGTGCAAGAGATCCGCCAGGCGGAGCTGGACGGCTATTTGGTGGCCCGCAGCGTTGCGGACCAGCTCCAGCGGCGTATCGCCTTCCGGCGCGCCATGCGCCAGGCGGTGACCAGGGCGATGCAGTCCGGCGCTCTGGGCATCAAGATCGTGTGCTCGGGACGTCTTGGCGGCGCTGAGATTGCGCGTACGGAGAAGTCCATGGTGGGCCGTGTTCCGCTGCACACATTGCGCGCCGATATTGACTATGGCCTCGCTGAGGCGGCTACCGTCATGGGACGGATTGGCGTGAAGGTGTGGATATACAAGGGGGATGTGCATCCCAAACCGAAGGAAGAGTCTGAAGAGCTTCCTGCCATCGAAGTGAGCCTACCCGCTAGTGAAACCGGCGGGGAAGGAGAGAGCAGCAATGCTGCAACCTCGTAGAGTAAAGGATCGCAAAATGATGCGCGGGCGCCGCCGGGGCAAGTCAGCCGGCGCGTCCGTGGCCTTTGGCGACTTTGGCCTGAAGGCGCTGGAACCGGCGTGGCTGACGGCCCGTCAGATAGAGGCCGCCCGCCGGGCCATCACGCGCCACTTCCGCCGTGGGGGCCAGGTGTGGATCCGTGTGTTCCCGGACAAGCCTGTGACCAAGAAGCCGGCGGAGACTCGCCAGGGCAGCGGCAAAGGCGCCACCGACCACTGGGTGGCGGTGGTGAAGTCCGGCCGTATCCTGTTCGAGGTGGGGGGCGTGTCCGAGGAAATCGCGAAGGAGGCGCTGTGGCTTGCCTCCCAGAAGCTGCCGATCCCGGTACGCACAGTGCAGCGGGAAGGGATGCTGTCCGCAGCGGCGACGGAGGCCGCGGAAGAGTAAGGGCGGGATTGACCTCCTAGACAAAGGCAACAACAATGCGTATTCATGAAGTTCGAGCACTCTCCCAGGAGGACCTGAAGAAGGAGCTTGAGGCCACGTACAAAGAGGCCCTCGGCGTTCGCTTCGGGCTGGCGACTCGCCAGCTCAGCGATACCTCTCAGGCCACCAAGGTCCGGAAGAAGATCGCGCGCCTGAAGACGGTCCTGCGAGAGAGGGAGCTGCTGGAGCAGCAGAGATGAGCATGACGAATCAAAAGAGCCGCATGGGCACGGTGACAAGCACCAAGATGCAGAAGACGGTCATCGTGTCCGTGACCTGGCGGCAGAGGCACCTGTTGTACGGCAAGGCCGTTCGGCGTATCACGAAGTTCTATGCACACGACGATAAGGGCGAATGCAAGCTGGGCGACGTGGTGCGCATCGTTGAGGCGCGTCCACTCTCTAAGAGCAAGCGGTGGCGGGTGATTGAGATCGTCAAGCGAGGCGAGGTGCCGGAAGTGAAGCCGGGAGAGATAGGCGTTCCGGTGATAGAGACGCCCAGCGCGGCGGCTGCTGCCATTGAGCCGGCGGCCGTCTAGCACTAAGACAATGGTGAGAGCGGAGGCTTCCCTCTCTTAGATAAAGAGGTTGGGAGGAGCAAAGCGCACACGAATGATGGGTATGTTGCGCTCCCAAAGGGGAGCGGCAACAGATTCATCTGCAGGAGCATACCAGTGATCCAGCGGTACACACGGCTGAATGTGGCCGATAACTCCGGTGCACGTGTCATCATGTGCATCAACATCCTGGGCGGCAGCAAACGCCGGTACGCCACCATTGGCGACATCATTGTGGCGGCGGTGAAAGAGGCCATTCCCAGCGGGGCCGTGAAGGAAGGCACCGTCGTAAAAGCGGTGGTGGTGCGGACCAACCACCCGTATCACCGCGCCGATGGGTCCTACATCCGCTTTGACGACAACGCTGCGGTGATCCTGGGCGATGCCAATAACCCAAGAGGCACCCGCATCTTTGGCCCAGTGGCCAGGGAGCTGCGGGAGAAGAACTACATGCGCATCGTGTCCCTGGCGCCGGAGGTGTTGTAAGATGCGCGTGCGGCAGAACGACACGGTCATCGTTATCACGGGCAAGGACCGCAACAAGCAGGGCAAGGTGCAGCAGGTGCTGCCCAAGAAGGGCCTGGTGCTGGTGGAGGGCGTGAACATTGTCAAAAGGCACCAGCGGGCTACGGCGATGATGCGGCAGGCCGGCATTATTCAGAAGGAGGCGCCCATGCCTCTCGCCAAGGTGATGCTGGTGTGCCCCCGCTGCAGCAAGGCTGCCCGGGTGGGATATCGCACCCTGGAAGACGGACGAAAGGTGAGGGTGTGCAGGACATGCAAGGAAATGATAGACCTGTAGAGGGCGAGGCTCCCAAAGAGCCGCGCCGACAGGGTAGGTCTCAGGGCGGAGCGCCGGCCCAGCAGGGCGGAGGGCAGCCGGAAGGCCAGCCCCGCCAGCGTAGCCGTGGCGGCCAGGGGGGCGAGGGCGGCCAGGCGCCGGCGCAGCCGCGCCAGCGCCCGCAAGGCGAGCAGCAGGGCAACCAGGCGCCGGCGCAGCCGCGCCAGCGAGCGCAAGGGCAGCAGCAGGGCCAACAAGGCGGCGGCCAGGGCCGGAGGGGAGGCGCTCCCCGCGCCGAGGCGCAGCCGGAGAAGCCCACAGGGCCGTTGCCGCCGCCACGCTTGCTGCAACGGTACCGGGAAGAGGTGGCGCCCAAGCTGATAACGGAGTTCAGCTATAAGGTGCCCCTGCAGGCGCCGCGCATCCAAAAAGTGGTCCTCAACGTCGGCCTGGGCGAGGCGCTGACAAATGCGAACGTCATTGACAGCGCGACGCAGATGCTGACCACGATTGGCGGGCAGAAGCCGATGGTGACAAAGGCGAAGAAATCCATCGCCAGCTTCAAACTGCGCGAAGGCATGCGCGTCGGCGCGATGGTGACGCTGCGGTCGCGACGCATGTATGAGTTCATGGACCGCTTGCTGAATGCGGCGCTGCCCCGTATCCGGGACTTCCAGGGCGTCCCGCGCGGCAGCTTTGACGGCAGGGGCAACTACTCTCTGAGCATCCGGGAGCAAGTGATCTTCCCTGAGATTGACTACAGCAAGATTGACCGGATTCGCGGGTTCCAGATCACGATTGTGACCTCGGCCAAGAGCGACCGGGAGGCTTTCCGGTTGCTTGAGTTGATGGGCATGCCCTTTGCAAAGGCCTAGGGCGGAGACATAAGCCGGGCAAAGCCGGACGGACGAGCAAGGGACGAAGGAATCGAAAGCACTATGGCGACAGAAGCAAAGATAGCGAAGTGGAAGAGGCCGGCGAAGTTCGCGGTACAGCAACACAACCGCTGTAATCAGTGCGGCCGCCCAAGGGCGTACATCAGGCACTTTGGCCTGTGCAGGCTATGCTTCCGCGCTTTGGCCCTGCGGGGAGAGCTTCCCGGCGTGCGAAAGGCGAGTTGGTAGGTGAAGAGATGATCCTGAACGATCCAATAGGAGACATGCTTACCCGCATCCGGAACGCCCAGGGCGTGCGGCGGGAGACGCTGTCGCTTCCCTCCTCTAAGGTGAAAAAGACGATCCTTGAGCTCCTGAAGACCGAGGGGTACATTGCTGATTACCAGGTAGTGCAGGAGGGCATCAGGGAGATGTTGCGGGTCCGGCTGCTCTACGGCGAAAAGAACCAGCCGCACATCGGCGGCCTGCGCCGCGTGAGCAAACCGGGGCTTCGAGTGTACGTGGACAAGAAGGAGCTGCCCCGCTTCTACGGGGGAAGGGGCATGTCTGTCTTGTCCACCTCGCAAGGTATCTTGACTGGCCGGGAGGCGTACCGCCGGGGCATTGGCGGTGAACTCCTGTGCTATATTTGGTGAAAAAGCCATGTCTAGAATCGGCAAACAGCCTGTGCCCATCCCCCCGGGCGTGACCGTGAACGTGCAAGGGCAAACGGTGACGGTGAAGGGCCCCAAGGGAACTCTGACGCAATCGTTCAACGAGGACATGTCCATCGCCGTCGAAGGCGGGAGGATTGTGGTCTCTCGGCCGTCCGATGAAAAGCGTCACAAAGCGTTGCACGGTTTGACGCGCACGCTGGTATCGAACATGGTTACCGGTGTGACTCAGGGGTTCACCAAGAACCTGGAGCTGATCGGCGTGGGGTACCGCGCGCAAGAAGCAGGGAAGAAGCTGAGCGTCAGCGTCGGGTACTCTCATCCCATTGAAGTGGACGCTCTGGAAGGCATCAGCTTCGCGGTAGAAGCGAACACCAGGATCAGCGTCATAGGCACTGACAAGCAGAAGGTTGGGCAGACGGCAGCTCGCATCCGGGCCATTCGTCCGCCCAACGTCTACACCGGCAAAGGCATCAAGTACGCAGGGGAAACGGTGCGCAGGAAGGCTGGCAAGAGCGCCAGCAGGAGCAGCAGGTAATGGCACGCCTGAATACACGAGTGGACCGGCGTCGGTCGCGGCACATGCGCGTGCGCAAGCACGTGACGGGCACGTCCGAACGCCCCCGCCTCAGCGTTTACCGCTCACTCAAGGATATCTATGTTCAGGTCATAGACGATGGCGCCGGCCGCACACTGGCGGCGGCATCGAGCCTGAAGTTGTCCGGGAGTGGGGACGGCAAGAAGCGGACCAAGACAGAAGAGGCCAAGCTGGTTGGCGTGGAAATCGCGCAAAAGGCCAAAGAGGCCGGCGTGACCAAGGTGGTCTTCGACCGCGGCGGTAACATGTACCACGGCCGTGTGAAGGCCCTTGCAGACGCCGCCCGAGAGGGAGGTCTGGTGTTTTAATGGTCAACCGAATGCCCCCGACGACAACTGACGAAGAGGCCGAGCAGCAGCAGGCGGCGACGGCTGAAAAGGTAGTGGACATCAGCCGCGTGGCCAAGGTTGTGAAGGGTGGTCGTCACCTGAGCTTCCGGGCGCTGGTTGTGGTCGGCGACGGCACGGGGCGCGTAGGCGCAGGCGTCGGCAAGTCCGACGCCATCCCCGACGCTGTCCGCAAGGGGACGACGTACGCGCAAAAGGGCCTGGTGACCTTCCCACTGAAGGGGAGCACCATCCCGCATCAGGTTGAGGCGCGCTTCGGCGCAGCGCACGTGATGATCAAGCCGGCCCCCCAGGGCACAGGCATCATTGCAGGCTCCTCCATGCGCGCAGTGCTGGAGTTGGCCGGCATCAAGGATGTGGTCGCCAAGTCGTTCAAGAGCCAGAACCCAATCAACGTCGTGTGGGCCACGCTGGCGGCCCTGCGGGACCTGAAGCGGATTGACCAGGGAGGCAGCGCGCTGCCGGCTGCGCCAGGCACACCGCCTGCGGCACCGCCCCAGGAACCGTCGCCAGTGGCAGCAGCGGCGCCGCAGCCGTCTCCGGCTGTCTAGCCGGCGGGCGCCTTGGAAGACAGAAAGTCTAGCGTAGTCGGCGCAGGGCGCAGGCTGCAATCGTCGCATTGTGCGGAGGCAGTAGGGCTATGGCAAGCATACGGATCACCTGGATAAAGAGCACCAACGGTTATGGCCAGCCCCCGCGGAAGGTCATCCAGTCTCTGGGGCTGCACCACTTGCATGATTCGGTTGTGCGGGTTGACTCGCCGACCATCCGTGGCATGGTGGAGAAAGTGCAGCACCTGGTGAAGGTGGAAGAGGTCGCGTAGTCGAAATCTCACGGCGAAGGGCCAGTCGTTTCGCCTCGAAAGACACAAGGTACGGCAATGGTACGAGCGCATGAACTAGGACCAAACCCAGGGGCCCGCAGAGACAAACGCCGCGTAGGGCGCGGCGATGGAAGCGGGATGGGCAACTATTCGACGCGGGGCCTCAAAGGGCAGAAGGCCCGGGCCGGGGGCGGTGTGCGCCGGGGCTTTGAGGGGGGCCAGATCCCCCTCCTGAAAGGCTTGCCGATGCTGCGGGGGTTCACCAACAATTTCCGCGTGGAGTACCAGGAAGTGAACCTGGACCGCCTGAGCGGCTTCTCGCAGGGGTCAAGGGTGTCCCCTGGGGAGTTGCAATCGGCGGGCATCATCAAAGACGCTTCGAAGCCAGTGAAGGTGCTGGCCCGGGGCACGTTAGAACGGCCACTGACCGTTGCTGCTCATAAGTTCTCCAAGCCGGCCCGCGCCGCCATCGAGGCCGCGGGCGGAACGGTAGAGGAGCTGTAGCCGTGCGCTCCGCCGCTACCCGGACCACTGCTCCCAGCAGGCCAGCGTTGCTGCAGGCGGTCATTGACGCCGTCCGCACGCCGGACCTGCGCGCCCGCATCCTGTTTACATTGCTGCTGCTGGTGGCCTTCCGGATGCTGGCTCACGTGCCCGTGGTGAACGTGGACCCTGCTGTGCTCCGCGACCTGTTCAACCGGGGCGACGCCCAGAGTGATCTGCTGGGGTTCCTGGACCTGTTCAGCGGCGGCGGGCTTCGCAACCTGAGCATCGTGGCGCTGGGCGTCTACCCGTACATCACGGCGTCTATCGTTGTCCAGATCATGACGCCGGTGATCCCGCCGCTGCAGGCCATGGCAAAGGAAGGGGAGTCGGGACGGCAGCGGCTGAACCAGCTCACCCACTACCTCACGGTGCCCATTGCTATGGCGCAGGGGTATGGGCAGCTCTCGCTCATGCAGCGGCTTGGCGGTCTGACGGAAACGACGTTCGTCGGCGGCCTGGGCCTTGAGACGCTGGGCATCCTGGTATCCTTAACTGCCGGTTCGATGTTCCTCGTATGGATGGGCGAGCTCATCACGGAACGGGGCATTGGTAACGGCGTATCCATCATCATTTTTGGCGGCATTGTGGCCCAGTTCCCGCAGTTCGTTGGCCAGGGCTTCCTTGAGCGCAGCAACCTGAGTGGATTGCTGTTGCTTGTTGGCCTGGGCTTCGCGATGGTCTACCTCATCGTGCTGTTCACCGAGGCGCAGCGGCGCGTGCCGGTGCAGTACGGCCGCAGCGTGTTCCGGGGCGGGCGCATGTTCCGCCAGTCCGGCACCTCGTTCCTGCCGTTGCGCGTCAACTCCGCAGGCATGATCCCGCTCATCTTCGCGTTCTCCATCATGATCCTGCCGGGGACCGTCGCCAGCTATTTCGCCAATCCCACCAGCGATTCCATAGGCGCTCGCATCGCCAACTTCTTTACGACCTCGATGTCGCCAACAGGGGCGGCGTACTGGATATTCGTGTTCATTCTGGTGGTTGCCTTCACGTTCTTCTACACCCTTGTTATCTTCCAGCAGCAGAACCTGGCGGAGAACCTCCAGAAGAACGGGGGGTTCATACCGGGCATCCGGCCGGGCAAGCCGACCTCCGACTACATCAACCGTGTGATCGTGCGGATTACCTGGGGGGGCGCCTTGTTCCTGGGCTTCGTTGCCATCTTGCCCTATTTTGCGACGTTGATCACTGATATTCGCGCCATCCAGATCAGCAGCGCCAGCTTGTTGATCATGGTGGGCGTGGCCCTGGATACCTTGCGCCAGTTGGAGGCGCAGCTCCTTATGCGTAACTATGAAGGCTTTCTGAGGTAGACTCGTCATGCGACTTGTGTTCCTAGGTCTGGCAGGGGCAGGCAAGGGCACCCAGGCGCTGGTGCTTTCGGAGAAGCTAGGCATACCGTTCGTTTCCTCCGGAGACATGTTCCGGCACCATCTGTCCCAGAGCACAGACCTGGGCAGGCTCGCTAAGGGGTACATGGACAAAGGCGAGTTGGTGCCCGACGAAGTGACCATCAAGATGGTCGTGGACAGAATCGAGCAGAGGGATTGCCGGAAGGGGTTTATCCTTGACGGCTTTCCCCGGACGCTGGCGCAGGCCGAAGCGTTGGACAGGGCGCTGGGCAAGGGGCCGGTAGAAAAGGTCCTGTACATCAAGGTGAGTGAAGAGGAACTGGTCCGGCGTCTGGCGGGGCGGATCAGTTGCCGCACGTGCGGGACGCCCTACCAGTTGGACGCGCTTCCGGCACAGGCGAAGACGTGTCCCAAGTGCGGCGGCGAGCTCTACCAGCGAGCCGACGACAAACCAGAGGTTGTGCGCAAGCGCCTGGAGCTCCAGTGGCCGGAAGTGCAAGGCCTGGCCGGCTACTATGCTGGACAGAAGAAGCTTGTGGAGATCAACGGTGAAAGGCCCGTGGACCAGGTTGGATCGGACTTGCTGAAGGCCGTGGGTGCCTAGATACTGGGGCGGATGATCTGGCAGGGTAGACTGTGCGGGTGCGGGGTTCCTGGCGCCGGGGGCAATGGAGAGGGGCCTGTTTGGAAACTCCATCCCTATGCGCTATACTAAGTGGTTATGGAACAGCCTCAAGGATTGTATCTGACAGTGGAGGGCCGCCACAACGGCATTACGATAAAGTCTCCCCAAGAGTTGAAGACGATGCGGGAGGCTGGACGGGTGACTGCCGCCGGACGGGACGCGGTCGTCAAGGCGATTCAGCCTGGCATGAAGACCAGGGAACTGGACGCCATTTTCGCCAGGGAAATCCGCAGGCTGGGTGGCAAAGCCTCCTTCAAAGGGTATCGCGGGTTTCCTGCTACGATTTGTGTATCTATTAACAATGAAATCGTGCACGGGATCCCGGGCGACCGCGTCGTCAAAGATGGCGACGTGGTGAGCATAGACGTCGGCGCTATCGTTGGGGGGTTTCATGGCGATAGCGCGGTGACGCTAGCCGTGGGCAAGTCGTCGCCTGAGGCGGACCGCCTAATTGAGGCGACTCGCCTGAGTCTTGAGTTGGGGATCAAGCAGGCCGTTGCGGGCAACCGCGTAGGAGATATCTCTTACGCTGTGCAGACGTTTGCTGAGGCGCAGGGATACGGCGTCGTGCGTGAGTACGTGGGGCACGGAATCGGGCGCGCGTTGCACGAGGACCCCGCGGTGCCGAACGTCGGTGAGAAGGGCAAAGGCCCGTTGCTGCGGGTAGGCATGGTCATCGCTATCGAGCCGATGCTCAACCTGGGCACGTGGGAGACCCGTGTGCTGGGCGACGATTGGACCGTGGTGACTGCCGACGGGAGCATCTCGGCCCACTTCGAGCACACAGTGGCCATAACGGAGCACGGCCCCTGGGTGTTGACGGCGATTGAAGGGGAGTAGCGAGGTATCCTCGGAAGTGGCCTAGAAATGATGGTTGAGGTGGTCGCAGACTCACAAGTTATGGCAAAGAAAGAATCGATAGAAGTGGAAGGGACGGTTGTTGAGGCGCTGCCCAACGCCGTCTTCCGCGTGGAACTGGCCAACGGGCATCTGGTGCTGGCTCACGTTTCGGGCAAGATGCGCATGAACTTCATACGCGTGTTGCCGGGAGACCGTGTGCTGGTGGAGCTGTCGCCATATGACCTTACGCGCGGTAGGGTGACGTTCCGCTTCCGTTAGCGCAAACGAGGGTGTCCCTCACACTCTGGCCCCTCTTCAGCGGGGAGATGGGTCAGGTGGCGAGGTACCCTTTTCAGGGTCAGGATAGGACCGGAGATTGAGATGAAAGTACGAGCTTCAGTAAAGAAGCGGTGTGACAAGTGCAAGGTGATACGACGGCACGGGGTGGTGCGCATCCTGTGCGATAATCCCAAGCATTTGCAGCGGCAAGGCTAGCTTCAACAGGAGTGCCATATGGCGCGTGTAGCTGGAATAGACATCCCTGACAACAAACGCGTGGAGGTGGCCTTGCGCCGCATCTACGGCATTGGGCCGGTCAACGCTCTGAAGATCCTGGAAGATGCCGGCGTAAGCGGCAATCCCCGGGTAAAAGACCTGGCGGAGCATGACCTTGACCGCATCCGTGAGATAGTGGACAAGCAGTACAAGGTGGAAGGCGACCTGCGCCGCGACGTGAACATGAACATCCGGCGGCTCATGGATATTGGCGCTTACCGGGGCAGCAGGCACCGTCAGGGGCTGCCTGCCCGCGGGCAACGGACAAGGACCAATGCCCGGACAAAGCGAGGCGAACGCAAGACCGTGGCCGGACGCCGCCGCACCGTCGGCAAGAAGTAGTCCGCAGTAGCAATAGAGCCGGCGCGGGGAGCGAGCGATCTCGTCCCCCCCGGCGGCTCATCAAGAGGAATACCAGGAGCAGCAAATGGCACGAAGGCCAGCCAGAAGACGTGAACGCAAGTTTGTACCGCGCGGCAAGGCGTACATCCAGTCCACGTTCAACAACACGCTGATTACCGTCACCGACCCTGAGGGGAATGTGATCTCCTGGGGGAGCGGTGGGACCGCCGGCTTCAAGGGCGCGCGCAAGGGCACGGCGTTTGCCGCCCAGCGCGCCGCCGAGGTGGCCGGAAGGCGCGCCGCTGAGAACGGCGTCCGGCAAGTAGATGTCTTTGTCAAAGGCCCAGGCGCGGGACGAGAAGCCGCCATCCGCTCGCTTCAGTCCGTGGGCATATCCGTGACAAGCATTCGAGACGTGACCCCAATTCCTCATAACGGGTGCAGGCCGCCAAAACGCAGGCGCGTGTAAGACGGCTTCCCTAAGCGAAGCGATTGCTGCAAACGGGTCCTCCCCCAAGGAGGGCCAGGGACAGATTCAGGAGTAGGAATGGCAAGGTATACAGGACCATCGTGCCGGCTCTGCCGCAGGGCGGGGGAAAAGCTCTTCTTGAAAGGGGAGCGTTGCCACACCGCCAAGTGCGCCATCGAAAAGCGGCGGCGTGCGCCCGGCGCCAACGCCCAGGTGAACCGCCGCCGGCTCAGTGACTATGGCATCCAGCTCAAAGAGAAGCGCAAGGCCAGGGTCATGTACGGCGTGTTGGAGCGCCAGTTCCGGCGCTACTATGAAGTGGCGCGAAAGAACCCGCAGGCCACTGGCTTGATGTTGATGCAGTTGCTGGAACGCCGGCTGGACAACGTGGTATTCCGCCTCGACTTTGCGGAGTCCCGCAACCAGGGACGCCAGATGGTCATGCATGGGCATTTCTTTGTCAACGGCAGGAAAGTTGACGTCCCTTCCTACAACGTGAAAGAGGGGGATGTCATTTCCTGGAAGCCCAGCAGCCGGGATAATGAATACGTGAAAGCCATGGTGCAGAATATGCCGCGCAAGCCGGTGCCTGCGTGGCTGACCCTGGATGCCGCCAACCTGCAGGGCACGGTTGCCCGATACCCGGGCGCTCAGGAGCTGGATGCGAACATCGAGTCCCGCCTGATCGTTGAGTTCTACTCGAAGTAGGCCGTGCCGGCCTTTCCCCCTCGACGAGGGACGGGCCAGGGGCGGGCGGTTCGCGCCCGTGGTATTGGGGTATGGGCAGCGGTTTCTGACCGGTGGATGTGTGGCCGGGCGGCGCGTGGTTTTTAGGAGGATACGATTGTGACAACGGTGGCTACGATGGTTGAAAAGCCTCGGCCAGAAATCAAGACTGAAGAGTCAACCTCTGGGTACGCCCGCTTTAGCATCGGCCCCCTTGAGAGGGGCTATGGCATGACGTTGGGCAACCCGTTGCGCAGGGTGCTGCTGAACTCAATCCCAGGGACGGCCATCACGTGGGTGAAGATAGATAACGTGACCCACGAGTATTCCACTGTCCCGCTGGTGAAGGAGCAGGTAGCCGACCTCTTGTTGAATTTCAAGGCCATCCGGTTGCGGTCAATGGTTGACCGCCCGGGCAGGCTGCGTCTCGAGGTGAAGGGCGAAGGAGCGGTGACGGCAGGCGACATCATGGCCTCAACGGATTTCGAGGTTGTGAACCCGGAGTTGCACCTGGCGACGCTTGACTCTCCTGACGCGAAGCTGGCTGTGGAGTTCAACGTGGAACAGGGGACGGGCTACATGCCGGCAACCGGCGAGAGTGGGTTGCCAATAGGCGTGTTGCCGGTGGACGCTATCTATTCCCCTGTCCGGCGGGTCAACTACGCTGTGGAGCGCATGCGCGTGGGACAGGTGACCGACTACGAGCGCCTGGTCCTGGAAGTGTGGACGGATGAGACGATAACCCCAAGCGAGGCGCTTTCCAAGGCGGGGCAGGCGTTGCTGGACCGGTTCTTCTTGTTCGCCAACGTCGGCAAAGGCGCAGGGACCGAGGGCGAGCAGCCGGCTCCCTCCATAGCGATCCCGGCAGATGTGTACAACACGCTGGTGGAAAAGCTAGAGCTTTCCGCCCGCACGCTGAATTGCCTGAAACGCGCCCACCTCAACCGCGTCGGCGAGATTCTTGAGAAGGACCGCTCGGACCTGCTGAAGATCCGCAACTTTGGTGAGAAGTCTTTGGAGGAGTTGTGCGACCGCTTGGAGGCGCTGGGGCTTATGCCGCCGGAGGCCAAGCTGCGTCTCAGCCCCAAGGACAAGTCGGAGCGGGCAGACGAAGAGGAAGCTGATGCCGGTAGCGAAGGCGACGGCGCCGACGACGGCGAGAATGACTCGGAGGAATAGCGGTGAGGCATCGCATTGACGGAAGGCATTTCAACCGGCCGCCGGACCAGCGCAAGGCTCTGTACCGCAGCTTGGTGCGGGCGCTGCTGCTGAATGAGCGCATTCAGACCACTGAGGCCAAGGCCAAAGAGATTCAGGGCATGACGGAGCGCATGATTACCTACGGCAAGAAGGGCACCTTGCACCACAGGCGCGTCGCCTTGGCCCGCTTGCCGGACCGGGAAACCGTGGCCAAGGTCTTCGATGACCTGGGCAAGCGGTATGCCCAGCGCGCTGGGGGATATACCCGCGTGCTGAAGCTCGGGCCCCGCAACGGCGATGGGGCGGAGATGGCCATCATCGAGTTGGTCTAAGGCCGCAGTTCCCAAACGGTTAAGGGAGGCCAGGCACGGCGGCGGGCCGATGAAGCGATAGGGGTGAAACACCCCGGATGGACCTTCACAGAAAAATAGCCCTGGTGGTGGAGTACGACGGCACGGCCTACGCCGGCTTTCAGTTGCAGCGAAACGCGCCGTCCATTCAAGGAGAGTTGGAGAAGGCGGTCACGCTCCTGACACAGCAGCAGTCCCGCGTACAGGGCGCAGGAAGGACCGATGCGGGCGTCCACGCAAAGGGGCAGGTTGTGGCCTTCGGTACACACTCCGGAATCCCCTGCGAGTCAGTGGTCACTGGCCTGAACCACTTCCTGCCAAAGGACATTGCCGTCCAGCAGGCGTATGATATGCCAGTGCGGTTCGACCCCAGGCGGCACGCCCGGAGCAGGCGGTACCGGTACATGCTCCTCTGTCGAGGTATGCCTGGGCCGCTGGACGAGCGGTACGCCTTCAGGGTATCCGAGCCGCTGGATGAGCGGGCCATGAGCGCCGCCCTGGGGATGGTCCGGGGGACCCATGATTTCGCGGCCCTGGCAAGTTCGCCTGGGCCGGGCAAGGCAACGATACGCGAGGTGTACGACGCCTCGCTGTCGCGAGAAGGCGAACACATACACATTGAAGTAGAGGCAAACGCCTTCCTCCCGCACCAGATGCGGCGAATGGCCGGCATGATCGTGTCGGTGGGCGCAGGCCGCCTGACCCTGGAAGGGGTTGGGGCGCTGCTTGAAGGGAATACGGAATCTGAATTCATGAAGTTTGCGCCGACGTTGCCTCCGCAGGGCTTGTGTCTCATCAAAGTAACCTATAAGGATTTCCCTCCCGATGAATATCAAACGAAACAAGACCTACAACGCTAAGCTTGACGAAGTGGGCGGAGGCTGGGTTGTGGTGGATGCGGCTGACAAACCGTTGGGCCGCGTGGCTGCCGAGGTCGCCCGTGTGCTTATGGGGAAGCACCGGCCCCAGTACACGCCTTACCTGTTGACGGGTGATTACGTCATCGTGGTGAACGCCGCCAAAGCGGTGGTCACGGGGAACAAGGCCGCTGACAAGTTCTACTACCACTACTCCGGCTACCGGGGCGGCCTCACCAAGACCTCCTACGAGGATATGCTGGAGAGGCACCCGGAGCACGCGCTCCGCAAGGCGGTCAAGGGCATGTTGCCCAAGAACTTCCTTGCAGTGCACATGCTCAAACGCCTGAAGATCTACCCTGGCCCTGACCATCCGCACCAGGCGCAGGTGGCCGGCAGCCAGAAGGAAGAGGCGAAGGCCTCGTAACGCCGGGCCCGGAAGGGCCCGTGCGGCGACTCATCAAGTGTGCCTTCCCGGGCGGGTGCAGGGAGCGCAGTTCCCTGCCGGGGGCCGCTGGGGGTGTTCCCCAGCGCCTCTGGGCGGGTGGATGGGTACAAACGTCCTTTGCCGGCCGAGAATAGGCAAATACATGGATTATCGGGCAAGGCCCATCAACTGGAACGGGCAGCCGGAACGGTGGCCCAGGAGCGCAACAGGACATGATGCAGCAAGACCACTACTATCACGGCGTAGGGCGGCGGAAGTCGGCCGTGGCGCAGGTGCGCCTGTACACGCAACCCGGGGGCATTGTCGTTAACGGCAAGCCTCTGGAGGAGGCGTTCCCCTGGGTGACGTGGCAGGACATCGTCAAGGAGCCGCTGAAGGTGGCCGAGGCCCTGGACAAGTACAGCGTTCAGGCGAAGGTCGCAGGCGGTGGAGTTATGGGGCAGGCGGGCGCGGTGAGGCACGGCATCGCACGCGCCCTTGCGGAGCTGGACCCAAGCCTGAAGACGCCGTTGCGGAAGAAGGGCTTGCTGACCAGAGACTCCCGCGTCAAGGAAAGCAAGAAGTATGGCTTGAAGCGCGCGCGCAAGAAGCAGCAGTACAGCAAGCGCTAGCCTTCTCAGGTACGCTATACTACGGGCGTTCCGGTCATGCCGGGACGCCCGTTTTGTTTCCCGGCGTGGCAACTACAGAGGCCGCAAAATGACATCCCGAAGTCATGTCCTGCCGCCGGTCTTCCTCGTGTTCCTCATCCTGGCTGCCGCCGTACTGGCCGGCTGTGGGGGCGGGGGCGCGAGTGAGTCAGCCCCTCCGCCGGGTGGTGGCGGCAAAGGCAACAGCGGGTTCTTGGCCGACCGCCCTGCGCCGGACGCGCTGGACCGGCTGATTGTTCGGAACGGCTCTATCACGGCCTACGCCGACAACGTTAGCGCGGCACTGGACGGCGTCGCGGGCCTGGCGGGCGAGCTGGGCGGCTTTGTGGTGACCTCAAGGATAACCGGCGAGGGGGAGAGCCAGTTTGCCTCTGCTACACTACGTGTGCCTTCAGAGAGATTCGACGAGGCGCTGAGCCGGATACGCTCCCTGGCAGCCAAGGTTGGGGACATGACTACCTCCTCCGAGGACGTCACGGAGGAATACGTTGACATGCAAGCCCGCCTGAGCAACTTGGAAGAGACCGAGCAGGAGTTCGTGCGCCTGCTGGAGCGCGCTCAGAACGTGACGGACGTCCTGTCCGTGCAGCGGGAGCTGAACACAACGCGAGGGGAGATCGAGCGGACGAAGGGGCGGATTCAGTACCTGGAACAGACGGCTGCGATGTCCCTTATCAACGTGAGCATCCTGCCGACGGTGGCGGCCAAGCCCATTGTCAGGCGGGGCTGGAGCGCGCTGGACACCGCCCGGGAGTCATTGAGCGCCCTTTCCTCTTTTGCACAGGGGCTGGCGGACATTGCCATCAGGCTTGCGATCTTCGGGCCGGTGTGGGCGCCCCTGGCCGTGGCGACGGCGCTCCTGGCGCGCTGGTGGTCCCGCCGTTCCCGGACTCCTGACGCCCGGCCTTCGTGGCTGCCGCCCGCTCCGCCGCCAGGCGCGTCTGCCGGACCTGGCGCAGCGGCGGCGCCCCCGGGTGACGCGACCTAGTCCTTGCTTGGCTAAGTTCACGTAGAGTTGTTCCCGTTCCTCCTGAGCTTGTCGAAGGACGCCGCTCCGTGGTTCGACAGGCTCACCAGGAACGGAGTTTGATGACGCGTTCTTTCGCAACGAAGTAACTGGGGTAGTCAACATGCAACGGACATGACGCCGCCGTGTTCTTACGCGGTGGCGAGTTGCGCAACAGAAATACGTTCATAGGGGCAGGTTGCAAACCCGGCCCTACGTCCCAAGCCCTCCACAAGAAAAGCTCGGGACGCGTGTCCCGAGCTTTGGTGTTCCAGCTATGCTTCTGTGGGGGCCGGCGCTCCTTGGTCTTGGCTCGCTCCTGGGGTTGGCAACCCCAGCGGGCCGCTCCAGCATTGCCGGAGCCATTGCCCCCGATCCGCCCTTTCAGGCGTTGTCCTTCGCGCGGGCTACGAGTGGGAGCGCCGGGTTGGAATTCGTTGATGTATCGCCCATTCACTGCTCCCCAGCCGAGCTCTCAACCGCCTGGCCGCCACCTGCTAGAGGAGCTACTCGCTCGGCTGACCTGGAAGTGGGACCATCCCTGGCCCCTTCCCTTCCCTCTCCTCCTCCATCTCCATTATACGCCAAACCAGCTTCCCTTCACACGTTTGTGGCGCATGTCGCTGCCTGACATGCGGTTGCCTGCCAGCCCCTTGGCGGTCCACCCAAAACACGAGCGGCGCTGTCTACGTACGTATTGACTACGGCTGTTTGCATGGCTAGTATTGGCCCCACTTCTTATGGCAGTTTTGTTACGGAGCGCTGCAGCATGGCATCGTCTTTGGAGCAGTTCATTCTGGATTCCCAGGCCCTTGTAGGCAGAGACGCCGGCGATGTATCCCAGGGCGTCGCTGTGGCTGACTGGCTGTCCATCCGACGCTTCTGCGCCGCCCTGGGCGACATCAATCCCCTCTACAAGGACCCCAGCTCCGGCGTCGCCACCAAGTACCACAGCATGATTGCGCCGCCAACCTTCATCGCGGCGGTGCGCACGCCCACCTCCGGCGCCGCCTACAACCAGAAGCAGTACGCTCTCAGTCTGCCCAACCTCACACGCTTCTCCGCCAGGTGGGTGGACGTGATGCGCGTGGGCGACCGTCTGGCAAGCGATCTCAAGGTCGTGTCCGCGTCCGAAGGGCCGAGAAGCAACGGCAAGCCGGCGGCGCAGGTGGCCTCCCAGGCGACCTACCGGAACTCGTACGGCGGCTTGATCGCCCAGGCCACGGGCGTGACGACGCTGACGCCCTTTGCCGCGGGACAAGAGATGCTTCTGGACCGCCCCATATACAGGTACTCGGCAGAGGAGATTACCCGCATCGAGCGGGGCATTGACAGCGAGGTCCCGCCGCGCGGCAAGCGTCCCCGCTACTGGAACGAGGTCTCAGAAGGCGAAAAGCTGCCCGGCCTGGTGAAAGGCCCCGTCACCCTCAACGACCAGATGGCGTGGACCGTGGCGGAGGGCAAGCCCGTCAAGATGGGCGCTCTGGTGTACGCCGACCTGAAGGCCATGCCGGGGCGCGTGCGCACCAACCCCACGACGAGTTGGCCCTTCTGGGACGCAGACCAGGAGTACGACGACATCCTCTCCAGCAAGGATATGGGCCTGAACGGCCCCCCGACGCGACCCATGCACCGGGCGTGCCTGGCCGCCCAGGTGGTTACCGACTGGATGAGCAACGACGGTTTCTTGCGCAGCCTGGACGTGGAGCTGCCGAGCTACTTCATCTATGGGGATACGTTGTGGCTCACGGGTGAAGTCACCGACAAATATAAGGAGCGCATCGGGGCGGCGACCTACTACGCCGTAGACGTGCGGCTCCGGGGCGTCAACCAGCTTGGCGAGACCATTGTGCGCGGCACGGCAGCCGTCTATTTGCCGAATCCGGGATCCCCCGTGGAGATCCCTATTCCGGCCTAGCGTGGCATCTCGCGAATCACCTAGGAGTAGCCTCACTGGTCTAGCCAACGACGGGCCGCTGCCGCGGCCCTGCGGAAGGCGATGGTGATGAGAGATTCTTCGCGAGGCGGAGCGTAAGATGGAGAGCGATGGCCCTGTACCACCTCGCTCTAGAATGACAGTAGACGAGGAGCGGGATAATGACAACCCACGACCAGTCCTATGAAGAGGCCCTTGCGGAGTACATCGAGCGGTCCAAGGAGTTGTTGGACCTGGAGTCGCTGGAAAACCTGCCGCCACGGTCTCCTTCTCCTTACGAGCAATCGGGCCCACCCTACGAGGCGGCGTTTCACCTGGACTCCCGCACCGCTGCGCTGTACGCCTATTCCATCGGCGACGACAATCCCCTGTACACCGACCCCGAGTACGCCAAGACGACACGCTACGGCTGCCAGATAGCGCCGGGCCCGGTGTTTGTCATGGTCCGCCACCCGTCCGTCCACGGCGCGTCCCGGCCCCAGGGCTATCCCGTGGCAAACTTCTTCTCCGGCGCGGCGTGGGAGTTCTATGACGCTGTCCGGGTTGGGTCCCGTTTCCGGTCGTCCAAGGTAAGCAAGGAGTTCATCGAGCGGCGCGGCGCGCAGGGCACGCTGCTGTTCCTCATCAGCGACGACTACTTCTGGGACTTCCACGGCGACCTGCTATCCAAGTGCTATGGCATTCAGATCATGGTGCCCCAGCCGGCCATGGGCGGAGGCCGTGTCATGCCGGTTGAACGGCTTGGCGAGCGCATGATGTACAACCGCAAGGCCTCCCAGTTCACGCCGGAGCAGGTGCAGCAGTATGTAGGCATGATGGAAGGCCGCCGGCGGCGCGGCGCGGAGCCGCGCTACTGGGAAGACGTGCAGGTGGGGGAGAAGATCGGCCCGATGGTCCTGCCGCCGTGGACGCTTCAAGACCAGGAATGCCTGCACTACCTCACGTACTGCTCCTGGGGCGGCGCAGAGGAAGACTCGGACGCCCTGGCTTTTGAGCCCTCGTTCCGCCGCCTGCGCCGCCGGCCCGGCGGGGCGCGCACCAACCCACTGACCATGTGGCCCTGGACGCCGGGCGCAGAGCATGAGGATGCCGTTCTGGCATCGTACCGGGGGCAGCCCGGCCCCTTCGACTTCGGCATTCAGCGGGTGCAAATCCCCCAGCAGCTTCTGACAAACTGGATGGGCGATGACGGCTTCATCCGCCGGATGTTCTTCGCGCTGCGCCGTCCCGTCTACTACGGCGACGTGACCGTCTACACCGGCGAGGTCGTCAAGAAATACAAGGTGGTGCAGGAGGGTGACGACCAGCCAGGCGGCGTCCCCGGCAAGAGGGAGTACTACGCCGTGGGCATCGTTGTCGAGGGCGCAAACCAGGTCGGCGAGGTGCATGCCCCCGGCACTGCCACCGTCTACCTGCCATCGCGGGAGGGCGGCCCAGTGCAGCTCCCCGTGCCCCATCCGGCCAAGCCGCCGTTCGTCAACTATGACACCTTCCGGCGGGACTGGTATTGATCACCACCTGGTTTGGAGGCATCCCATGAACGGCCCGCTTGAAGGCCTGCGCATCATAGACTCTACGACGATGGTGGCCATGCCTACCGCCCTCCATCTCATGGGAGACATGGGGGCTGAGGTCATCAAGGTAGACAGCCATACGCTGTACCGTAGCGAGATGGGGCTGTTTCCCGACAACAAGCCCGGCCCGCGCTACTGGGACCAGGACTCCAGCTTCAATGCGCTCCAGAGGAGCAAGCTGGGCCTGACGCTCAACCTTCAGACCAAGCAGGGCGTGGAGATGATGCGTGACCTGGTGCGGGTGAGCGACGTGCTGGTGGAGAACAACCGCGCCGGCACCATGGACCGCCTTGGGTTGGGCTGGGAGCACCTGCGCAAGGTGAAGCCGGACCTGGTCTATCTCTCCAATACGGGCTTCGGCTACACCGGCCCCTGGCGCAGCTACGCCGGCATCGGGCGCATGTTCGAGCTGACCTGCGGGCTGAGCCAGGTGACGGGCTACCCGGATGAAGGCCCACGGCGTGTAGGCTCGGCCTTCTTTGACCTGCACGTGGGCTGGACGGCGGTCTTCGCCCTTCTGGCCGCGCTGGAGCACCGCAACAAGACAGGGGAAGGCCAGTGGATTGACTTCTCCATGTACCAGATTGGCGTTGCCACTATGGGGGACGCGCTCCTGGACTTCATCGCCAACGGCCGCAACGGCGCGCTTATGGGGAACAGCCATCCCTACTATGCGCCGCATGGCGTCTACCCCTGCAAAGGCGACGACAAGTGGGTTGCCATCGCTATTGAGAGCGACCAGCAGTGGGTTGCCCTGGTGAAAGCAATGGGCAGCCCGGAATGGGCCAAAGAGGACAGGTTCGCCGATGCGTTCTCGCGCTTCAAGCATCAGAAGGCGCTGGACCCGCTGCTTTCCCAGTGGACGGCAGGGCATGAGCACACTGAGGCCATGAATCTGCTCCAGGCAGCGGGCGTGCCGGCAGGCGCTGTCTACAACGCGAAAGAGGAGCTGCTGGACCCCCAGTTCAAAGAGCGCGGCTTCTTTGAGAAGGTGAAGCACCACCCGGACTCCTCCATAGGCACGCGCGTCTACGTGGGCAGGCCGTGGAAGATGTCTCACGCTCAGTCCTTCATCCGCCGTCCCGCGCCCATGCTGGGGGAGCATAACGAGAGCATCGTCAGCGATCTTCTGGGCCACAGCGAGGACGAGGTCGAAGAGCTGTACGACCTGGCGGTACTGGGTAAGGAGCCGGTCAACCAGCAGCCCCCAGGACGCGGGCAGTCGCCTGAGCGGCAGGTGGAGCTTGGGACACTGGCCGCATACGACCCGGATTACAAGAAGGTGCTAGGGATATAGCGCACCGCCCGTTCCTCCCCCCTTGACGGGGGAAGGCTAGGATAGGGGTGATCATGGCAACCGTTTTCGGGGACAAGCGCATCGTTGACCTGAACCAGGGAGTGGCCGGCGCGTTCTGCACCAAGTACTTCGCCGACTACGGCGCGGACGTCATTAAGGTGGAGCCGCGGCGTGTTGGGGATGAGACGCGCCGCACCGGCCCCTTCTTCCACGACGAACCGCACCCGGAGAAGAGCCTGCTCTTTCTCTATCTCAACTGTAACAAGCGGGGCGTTACCCTGGACATTGCCACGCCTTCGGGCCGTGAGGTGCTCCTGAAGCTCCTGGAGAAGGCGGACCTCCTGGTGGAGAGCTACGAGCCCGGCTATCTGGCGTCCCTCGGGCTGGGATATGAAACGCTGGAGAGCGTGAACCCTCGCCTGGTCGTGACCTCCATTACGCCCTTCGGCCAGAGCGGCCCGTACAAGGGCTACCAGGGCAACGACCTGGTTTACTACGCCATGAGCGGCTTGATGTACACCAGCGGGGCCTACAATCGTGAGCCGCTGAAGCATGGCCATCCGCAGAGCCTGTACATGGGCGGCATCACCGCCGCCTACGCGACGGCTGCGGCCCTCTACTCACAGGAGGCCACAGGACAGGGCCAGCACATTGACCTTTCGCTGGCCGAGGCCACAGCGGCGCATCACTACACGCACATCTTCCGCTACTCCTACGCCGGACTCATTGAGCGGCGTGGCCCAAAGGTGGACGCGGGGTCGTTCAAAGGCGCAGGGTTCGAGGGCATTACGCGCGCCGCCGATGGCTACATCGGGCCGTCAACGCAGCGCGGGCGGCAGCAGGGGACGCTTGCCGAGTTCGGCGCGCTGATCGGCCATCCGGAGCTGGATGCGCCCCAGTTTGCGGGCCGGCAGCAACGCCAGGAGCGCGCCGCAGAGTTCGATGCGCTGGTGTTGCCCATGCTCCAGCAGATGAAGAAGTACGATTTCTTCCAGGCTGCCATGGCC